>JAWWPH010000565.1:0-6864 GCA_033850875.1 Nocardioidaceae bacterium
CGCCCCGACCCATACGAGCCGATAGCGGGTGACCACCGCCAGGAGGACACAGGCCGTCATGCCGGCGAGGCCGCGGTCGACGGGCGCGGGCATGTACCCGCCCTGGCCCAGCCAGACAGATCCCGCCAGAGCGACCAGTACGGCCGCGCCGAGGACACCACCCTCCCGGCGCGTCCCCCGGTCCTGGAGGACCAGCGCCGCGGCGGCCACGCCCAAGAAGAGCGCTGCCAGCGGGCTTGCGGCCCACGCCACGAGCGGCCCGACGGCCAGGACGAGCCACCGTGACCGGTGCTGCCACGTGGCGGCGAGCAGCGTCACCAAGGCGGCAGCGGCGCCGACGGCGAAGGTCAGCCGTCCCACCACGAGGTTCGCCGCGAGGCAGACGGCTCCCACCGCCGCACCTGCCCGCGGGCGGGGCACCCGGCAGCGGCCCAGCAGCAGACCCAGCAGGCCGGCGGACGCGGCGGTGGCGGCGACGCCGACCGCGCGAACGCCGACCGCGGCCATCAGGGGCGGCACGAGGATGCTGTAGCTGAGCCATCCGGTGCCCCCGAACCACCGGAGGTCGACGGGCGTCCACAGGTGGTCCCGGGCGAAGTCGGTGTGTGCCACCTGGGCGGACAGATCGCTGCCGGTGGGCGGGAGGAGCAGCCAGACGACGCCCAGCAGTCCCGCGATCGCGAGGCCCACGATGCCCGCTGTCACGCGGCGACGGGGGCGGGGGGACTCGCCGGTGCTCGTCACGGGAGTTCAGCGTATCCGCCGACCCGCCGGCACATTTCGGCTCGGCGCGCGGCTTATTGGTTCGAGACCGGTGCGAGCGACTCGCTAGAGTAGCCCGGTGCCGGCCATATCTGCTCCCCCTGAGAGCCTGTCCCCAGCTCCCGCAGAGACACCCGAGCGTCGACCATGGGCCGCTCGCCGAGCCGCCCTTCCCGGTGAGCTGATCATCGTCGCCGTGCTCGTCTTCTGCTACGACCGCGTTCGCGACCTCGCGGCGGTTCGTCGCTCACTCTCGTTCCACGACGCCTTCCAGCTGCTGTCGATCGAACGCCACCTCGGCATCAACCGTGAGCTGCCCGTCAACCTCTGGCTCGCGGCGCACCACAGCCTCGCGGAGCTCGCCAGCTGGTATTACCAGGTGGCCCACCTCACGGTGACCCTGCTCGTGCTGCTGGGCTGCTACATCTACTGGCCCGAGATCTACCGGGCCGCACGCAACGCGCTGGTCCTCATCAACGTCATCGGCCTCGCAGTCTTCTGGGTCTACCCGGTGGCCCCGCCGCGACTGTTGCCGGGACGCGCGTTCATCGACGTGACGGAGGTGACCGGAGTCGCCGGCACCACCAACACCTCGGCCCCGAACCCCTATGCGGCCATGCCGTCGCTGCACACCGCGTGGGCGGTCTGGGTCGCCATGGTCGTACTGCTGATGGTCCGGGTGTGGTGGGTGCGCCTGCTGTGCATCCTCTACCCCCTCCTCACTGTGGCGGTCATCGTCAGTACCGGCAACCACTACATCCTCGACGCCGTCGCCGGTGCAGCGGTGGCTCTCGTGGCGGCGGTGACGGTCGGCCTGCTGCCCCTGCACCGCAGACCGGCGACTGTTCGCGCCCGCACCGGCTCCGAGTACGCCCAGGCCACCTGAGGACCGACCGCAGCGCCAGGGGCTGCCGTCCTCAGTGCGGGGCGCCCGGATGGACCTCGTCAGATGCTCGGCAGCTCCGGGGTGGCCAGGGTGAGGAACGCCTCCCGTACGAAGGGGTCGCTCTCCACCCTGTTCTCCAGCTCGCGCAGCATGTAGGCCACGCTCGTCTCGGGCTGCTCCCCCGCAAGGTCGATCCGGGCCACCAGCAGAAGCTGGCGCGGACCGACGAACTCAAGCCGCAGGTACGTGACGCGCTCGACCTCCGGCATCTCCTTGAGACGCCTCAGCACCTCGTCGCGTGTCCGCGGGTCGCTTTCCTGTCCCGTGAGAAAGCGAAGATTGCGGTTGATCAAGATGACCGCTGCCACACCGAGCAGCAACCCGACGAGGATGGAGCCCGCAGCGTCGTAGGCGGCGTCACCGGTCAGCTGGTGCAGCCAGATGCCCAGGCCCGCGATCACCAGACCGATCAGCGCCGCCGCGTCCTCGGCGAACACCGCGCGCAGCGTGGGGTCGGACGTGGCCAGAGCGTGCTCCATCACGTCGCGATGGAGGCCGTGAGCCTCTCCGCGCGTCTGCCGGAACGCCCGCCTGAAGGAGATCCCCTCGAGCACGAAGGCGATGGCCAGCACGATGTACGCCCACGTGTACGACGCCTCGCCGCCGGGCTCGAGCAGCTTCGTGACGCCGTTCCAGACCGAGACGACGGCGCCCGCCGTGAACAGTCCCATCGCGGCGAACATCGACCAGACGTACGCCTCCCGCCCGTAGCCGAGCGGGTGGGAGTGGTCGGGCTCGCGCCGTGACCTGCGGTCGGCGACGAGCAGGAAGACCTCGTTGCCGGTGTCGGCCCACGAGTGAGCGCTCTCGGCCAGCATCGACGCCGACCCGGTGAAGAGGGCGACCACGGTCTTCGCCACCGCGATGGCGAGGTTGGCGGCGAAGGCGACGATGACCGTCGTGGTGCTCTCGTCACCGCCCGCCTCGGTCTTCGGCGTTCCGGTCAGGTTCTCGGTCATGACGCTCCCTCGACAGGTCCTCCGAACACGCCCGGGCACGTCGCTCCGGTCGCTCACTACCGCGCCAGGAGCCTAATCTGTCCGCACGACGACTACATTTGGCCAGTGCCGCCGCCACGAGGACCGCTGAGGCGGCGACGGGCAGCCTCGCCGCTCGCCCGGTCGCCCCTCGCCCACCTGGTCAGGCTGGCCAGACGAGGGCTGCTGATGCTGTTCGGCGCTCAGCTCGTCGTCGCGGTGTCCCTGACGCTCGTGGACTCCTACCGTCGCCGGGGCAAGAAGCCCAAGCCGTTTCCCACCAGCCCGCCGCTGCACGCCGACGTCGGAACCGGGTCGGTGACGACCTACTCCTTCGGCCGGGAGCTGTTCGCCGACATGCTCGCCGCGATCGACGCCGCCGAGCACAGGATCCTGTTCGAGACCTACATCTGGAAGGGCGACTCGACCGGCAGACAGTTCAAGGACGCCCTGACCCGGGCCGCCGCCCGGGGCGTCGAGGTGTACGCCATCTACGACGGCTTCGCCAACCTGGTCGTCTCACCCGCGTTCAAGCGGTTCTCGCCGGCCCTGCACGTGCTGAAGTACCCGGCCTACGGCGCCGGGTGGCGCTTCTACGACCTGCGCCGGTACGGGCGCGACCACCGCAAGATCCTCGTCGTCGACGACCGGGTCGCCTTCGTCGGCGGCTACAACGTCGGCACCGCATTCGCCACGTCGTGGCGTGACACGCACGTGCGCATCAGCGGTCCCGGCGTCTGGGACCTGCAACGAGCGTTCACCGACTTCTGGAACCTGAAGTCGAACCAGAAGCGCAGTGGACACCCGCTCCTCGTCGACACGGTCGCCGACTGGGAGCCGCGGATCCGCGTACACCGCAACCTTCCCAACCAGTGGATGTTCCCGATCCGGTCCATGTACCTCGAGGCCATCAGCCGAGCCCAGCGGCACGTGTACCTCACCCATGCGTACTTCATCCCGGATGGCGATTTCGTGGAGGCGCTGAGGGCTGCGGCCGGTCGCGGCGTCGACGTCCGGCTGCTGCTCCCGGCGACCTCGAACCACGTCGTGGCCGACTGGTTGTCGCGGGGCTACTACGAGCAGCTGCTGACCGGCGGAGTACGGATCTTCCTCTTCCAGGGTGCGATGGTCCACGCCAAGACGTCCACCATCGACGGCCAGTGGTCGACGGTCGGCACCGCGAACCTGGACCGGCTGAGCATGACCGGCAACTACGAGATCAACGTCGAGTTCGTCGACCCGGCGATGGCCGAGCGGATGGAGGAGATCTTCGCCACCGACCTCGAGAACGCGCGGGAGCTGATGCGGGCCGACTGGGAGGCTCGCGGGGTGCATCGACGGTTCACCGAGGCGCTCCTCGCTCCACTGCGCCCCCTGCTGTGACCGCAGAACCGTCACCACCACCGGGCCGACCACCCACGCTCAGCGGCGCGCGAGCACCGCGAGGTCGACCAGCGCAACGGCCGAGATCAACAGGCACAGTATCGCGGTGATCGGCTGCCTCGGATCGACGACGAGCTCCGCCAGACCGGCCCCGGCCACGCCCACCAGCAGCCCGAACCAGGCGAGCACCCTCCGCAGCCCGACAGCGCTACGCGCCTCGGTCGGTTCCCGTCCGGACGGTCCGCCTGACGTCCCCCGCGCCATGACGGGCTAACCGGTGGCGCGTCCCGTCAGCTTGTCGCGGAGGCGGTCGACGAGGCCTACCCCCGGCCCTACCAGCTTGTGGAAGAGCTCGGCGTTGGGTGCAGACGGATGCGGCCGGGTCGGCGCCAGCTTCTTGGCTGTCTCGACCTTGCCGGCCATCTCCACGAGCTCCGCGCGCGGCACCCGGGCACGTAGCTCGGGGAACTGGTCGGCCTCCTCGTCGTCGATGTGGTCGACCAGGGTCGTCTCCAGCTGGCGGACCAGCTCGTCGAAACGCGCGTCGTCGGGCTCGACCGCCTCGAGCTCCTTCATGGTCTGCTCGAGCTCCTTGTGCTCCTCGGTGTCGTGCTGAACCGCCTCGTCACCGTTCGGCAGGTGCTTCTTCATGGCCGGGTACACGTACATCTCCTCGGCGACGGAGTGCCGGACCAGCTCGCTGATCAGAGTGTCGGCGAGGTCCCGGCGCTGTTCGGGGTCGTTCGTGCTCCAGATCTGGGCGATGAGCGACGTGGCCTCTCGGTGGTCGATGGTGAGGACGTCGACGACGTCGTGTTCGCTGCTGGTCTCGGTCATGCGGTCTCCTCGCTCGGCGATGGTGCATCCGTACCCACCGAGCCCCCGCTTCACGCCACCCAACCCTCTTGGTCGAGAGGCCGAGAATGTCCGGTCGAGCGGGCAGGAATCTCCGCTCGAGCGGGCAGGAATGTCCGGCCGAGTGAACAAGAATGTCCGGTCGAGCGGGCAAGAATGTCCGATCGAGCGGGGAGGAATGTCAGCTCTAGCGGGCAGGAATGTCGGCTCGAGCGGGCAGGCATGTCCGGCCAAGCCGTCCCCGAGGCATTACTGCCGTCCGGGCACCGTCCAGGGCCACGCGTCGCTCAGGTCTGCACTGCCGCTCCAGGCCGCCGCGGGAAGACCCCGGACCCCCACGTCGGCCACGAACAGCGCACCCGAGTCCGGGTACGCGACCAGCTCGTCGGCAGACAGACCGTCGGCGGCGGTGGAGATCACCATGGTGTCGAGATCGGCCCCGGCGAACGTCGGGCAGGACGTGTGCGGCGCCGGCACCGAGACGACACCGAGCAGCTCACCGCGGGGACTGAAGTGCCGGACCTCGCCGGCTCCCCAGATCGCGACCCAGAGGTTGCCGTCGACGTCCACACACATCCCGTCGGGGGAGCCGTCGGTCACCCGGAGGAGCTCACGACGCTCACCTCGCATCCCGGTCCGGTCGTCGTACGACCGCTCCCAGAGCATGCCGGGCGTGGTGTCGACGGAGTACATCGTCGCGCCGTCAGGCGACCAGCCGAGCCCGTTCGACAGGTGCAGGTCGTCGTCGACGACCTCCACGCCGCGGCTGGCGTCGATCGCGTACAGGAACTCGTGGACGTCGCTGCCGAGGGGCTGGGTGCCCACCAGGAAGCGACCGGCCGGGTCGCACTTGCCGTCGTTGAGCCGCCGCTCCTGGTCGTCAGGGACGAGCCGGGCCACCTCGGTCGTCGCACCCGCGCTGTCCACGAGGTAGACGCTGTGATGGCCGGCGACAAGCAGTCGACCGTCGGGAGCAGGCACCACGGCGCTGACCGTGGTGTCCAGGTGGTGGACCGCCGTGGCCACGATGGAGGAGCCCCGCAGCTCTCCTCTGTGGACGTCGCCGGCCTGGATGTCGACCCAGAGCAGCTGTTGCCGGACGCCGTCCCAGACGGGACCCTCGGCGAGCTGGTACGTGTGCTCCGTCGCCCGCTCCGCACGGAACTGTCGCATCGAAATCTCCTCTCGGCGAAGTCCCCGTTCCCCTCTCGAGACGGGCCAGACGTCCGCCGAGGGCTGGAACTGACATTCCTGGCCGCTATCGGGCGGGGCGTACACCGTTAGGCAGGCCGCCCCGGTAGATTCGCAGCCGCGCACGAGGAGGCACCGTTGCCCAGCCAGATGAACACCACCGTCACCGGGAACCTGATCTCGGGTCTCATCGCCGGAGTGATCTACGTCGTGATCGCCTTGCTGACCGGCGCAAGCTTCGGCGGTGCTCTCGGGGTAGGCGTCATCGTCGCGCTGATCACGTTCGTCATCGCCTTCGCCATCAGCCGGACGATCGCCTCTCGGCGCAGGTAGCCCCGGCGGACTCAGCTGCCGTACACCCGGTGGGGCGTCACCACGACGACGGTCCGCCGCTGCTCTGCCATCACCCGGTCGTACTCGTCCCAGTCGTCGTGCACGCCACCGGCAGCAGTGAACACCTCGCGCAGCAGGAGCCGGAGGCGCTCGGCCCCGATCTCCGGACGCGGATCGTCCGGGCCGACGAGCTCAGCCATGCCCTCGACGGTCGCCCATCGCCAGCCGGCGCGAAACGTCGTGGTCACCTGCGGCCTGCTCCGGAGGTTCGCGAGCTTGACCTTGCCGTACGTGACGAACGCGAGAGCCGCGTCGCCGGTCACGGGGTGGGCAAGGACGCCGGCGTTGACCAAGGTGGACTGGATGGTGCCGTCGGCGCGCAGGGTCGCCACGACGGCAAGACCGTGCTCCCCTCGC
>JAWWPH010000309.1:0-4839 GCA_033850875.1 Nocardioidaceae bacterium
GAGGCGACCCGCACAGCCGTCCAGGCCGAGTATGACGGACCACCGATACCCGAGGACATCACCGGGCACGAGGTCGACCGGTTCGTCAGCAACGCCCTGAAGTCTCTGCCGGAGAAGCTCGCGACCCGCGTTGCCCGCCACCTGGTCGCAGCCGGTCGATTGATGGACTCCGACCCGGACACCGCCTACGCCCATACCGTGGCCGCGCGAGCGCGGGCCGCGCGAGTGGCGATCGTGCGCGAGGCATGCGGCGAGGCGGCTTATGCGTCCGGCCGGTTCAAGGAGGCCCTGGCGGAGTTCAAGGCCGCCCGTCGGATGAGTGGCAGCTCGATCTACCTGCCGATGATGGCCGACTGCGAGCGTGCACTGGGACGGCCGGAGCGCGCCCTGGCCTACGGCAAGGACCCGGCGGTCGCCGACCTCGACGAGGCGGGACAGATCGAGCTGAGGATCGTCGAGTCCGGGGCCCGGCGAGACCTCGGCGACCCGGGGGCTGCGATCCGGGCGCTGGAGGGTCGTGAGCTGCGCAGTCGCGCCCGCGAGCCCTGGGTGCCGCGCCTGCGCTACGCCTACGCCGAGGCACTGCTGGCGGACGGTCAGACCGGTGCCGCCCTGGAGTGGTTCGAGCGGGCGGCGGGTGTCGACACGGACGGATACACCGACGCCGCAGAGCGCGTCGCCGAACTCGAGGGCCTCGTTGTGATCGACACGGAGGATCCCGCCGACGGTCGATGACCGCCGGCGAGCCCGTCCACAGTCCTTCTTCTCGCGTGACTTGTGCACAGGCCGAACGCGCCAGGTGGCCGCCCCTCCGTCTCGGGAGCGATGCTGGGCCGGTCAAGGAGGGCACACCATGCCAGCACAGTCATCGGATGCGGGGTCGGCGCCAGCGGCGCGCAACGAGGTCCTGCTGTGCGGTCGGGTGGCGGCGCCGGCGGAGCAGCGCGAGCTGCCGAGTGGGGACACCATCGTGACCGCGCGCGTCATCGTCGACCGCGACAGCGCCGCGCGGGAGCGCTCCGCCCAGCGGGTCGACACCATCGACTGCGTCGCCTGGCGGTCCCGCGTGCAACGCTCGCTGCTGCGCTGGCAGGTCGGGCAGTTCGTGCAGGTCGAGGGCGCTATCCGCCGGCGGTTCTTCCGCGGCCAGGCAGGGCCGGTGAGCCGCGTCGAGGTGGAAGTGACCGCGACGCGGCGGCTGCCGGCGTGAGGCGCCGGAAACCCCAGACCTCAGGCCTCGTCGCTGAAGCTGCGCATGACGAGTCCCATCCGCGGCTTGGGGCCGAACGAGGTCGACTTGCGCGGCAGGATCCTGCCCGCCCGCGCGACCTTCATCACCTCGGCGACCGTGGTCGGGTGCAGCAGGACGGCGATGCCACCGTCTTGGTGAGCCGAGCGAAGAGTCTGGTCGATCGTATGGTGGTAGCCGACCCGGTCATCAGTCAGCCCCCAGGCGGGCAGCAGGACCTCGTGCAGGAGCTCCGCGTCCGTGGTCGCCATCGACCGGGGCGGAGCCGCCCGCAGCACACGCGTCGACGCTCCGTCGGTGAGGACGAGCTCGCCGTTGCGCGTCGGCACCCTCGGCCCGCCGGCGGCGACCGGCTCGGCCCCGGACAGCTCGAAGCCGCTCGGTTCCCGCACCGACTCCAGTGGGAACTCCGACAAGCTCCGGTGGATCGCGCTCACCGCCAGTGGACAGCGAGACTGGTCGACGAGCAGAGCCAGTCCGCGGCCGGCAGGGCCGGGCGTCAGGCCCTCTCGAGACAACCGGTCGCGCAGCTTGAGGTACGTCGCATAGCGGTGGTGGCCGTCGGCGATGAGTGCCTGGTGCGGAGCGAGCAACTCCTCGAAGGACTGCAGGTCCGCAGCAGAGGTGACCGACCAGAGCCGATGGTAGGTGCCGTCGAGGCAGGTGATGTCCACGAGCGGTGGCCGCGCCCGGGCCGCGTCGATCAGCGGTGCCGTCCCCCCGTCCCCGTCGTACACCAGCAGGATCGGCTCGAGGTTCGCGTGCGAGGCGGTCATCATCGCCAGCCGGTCCGCCACGATGCCGGCGATGACGTCCTCGTGCGGCAGGATCACCTGCTCCAGCGCGTGGTGCAGCTCGACGGCGCCCACCACGCCGCAGACGGCGTGATCCGCGCTTCCGTACTCGTAGACGTAGAGCGCCGGCTCGGCGTCGGTCGCCAGCACTCCCTTCTTGCGCCAGCGCTCGAGGCGCTTGGCCGCGCGGTCATAGGGGTTGCCGCCGGTCACCGGGTCGTTGACCATGCGCGGCAGGATCAACCGGACTATGTTGCGCGAGTGCTGCTGCAGCAAGGTGTCGATCATGGGCCGGTCCATCACGTCGTACGGCGGCGAGGTGACGGCGGCAATGTCGCCGACGACCGCACTGTCGTAGCGCATGCCCCGAAACGGCCGCAGCCGAAGCGGCGCCCGGGGAGTGTTCTGCTGCGTGGCCACGTTGAATCGTAGGCCCCCACTTCTCGCGACGAGGACGGCACCATGAACGCGGCTCCGAGGACGCTCGGGAAGAGCGAGCAGCCACTTGCCGAGGTCTACGACTGCGCGATGCTGGACCTCGACGGTGTGGTGTACGTCGGCGGTGACGCCGTCACCGATGCCCCGGACCTGTTGCGTGCGGCACGCGAGCGCGGTGTGACCCTGGCTTTCGTCACCAACAACGCCGCCCGGACCCCGCACGCCGTCGCCGATCACCTCCGCAGGCTCGGTGTCGACGCGGCAGATAGTGATGTCGTCACCTCGGCCCAGGCCGCGGCCCGTGAGCTGTGCTCGCTGGTGCCGGCCGGGTCCAAGGTCCTGGTGGTGGGCGGCGAGGGCTTGGAGGAGGCGCTGCGCGAACGCGGGCTGGAGCCCGTCGACTCCGACCTCGACCAGCCCGTCGCCGTCGTCCAGGGTTTCCACCCCACCGTCGGCTGGAGCCTGCTCGCCGAGGGCGGCTATGCCCTTCGGCGCGGAGTGCCGTGGGTCGCGTCCAACCTCGACATCACGGTGCCCACCGACCGTGGCATCGCCCCCGGCAACGGCGCCCTGGTCGGTGTGCTCGAGGCGGCTACTGGGAGGCGTCCCGACGTCGTTGCCGGCAAGCCGTACCGACCCCTGTTCGACGAGACGGTGCGGCGCACGTCGGCACAGCGGCCACTGATGGTGGGCGACCGGCTCGACACCGACATCGAGGGCGCCATCGCCTGCGGAGCGGACTCCCTGCTGGTGATGACGGGGGTGACCGACGTGCATGCGCTGTGCCGGGCACCGTCGGGTTCACGTCCGCTGTACGTGTCCTGGACCCTGCAGGGTCTGCTGACGTCGCACGACCGGCCGCAGCGTGGCGACGACGGTGCCTGGTCCCTGTCCGACTGGGAGGCGGCCACCGACGACGGCACCCTCGTGGTCCGACGCACCGGGAGCGACGCCGATGAGGGACTGCGCACGGTTGCCGTGGCAGCATGGCACTTCTACGACGCGTCGGGCGCCGACGCCGCCCTCGACACCTCCGGGCTCGACGACATCTGGCCGGCCGGCTGACGGGGCACCGCAGCGAAGGGAGCGACATGGACATCGGCTCGAGCGCCCCGGGGCACTACGACACCGGCGACGAACGTGTCAACCGTGCCCTCGAACGGCTCGCGGAGCTCGACTCCGCCGACGTCTCGGCGCACGCGCCGATCTACGACGACGTGCAGCGTTCCCTCGCCGCCGTGCTCGACGACGCTCCCGCCGTACCGGCCGAGCAGTGAGGTGCCGAGGCGGCAACGGCTCGACGCCGAGCTGGTGCGGCGGGGACTCGCTCGCAGCCGCGAGCACGCCGGCGACCTGATCGCGCAGGGCCGCGTCAGCGTCGGCGGTACAGCGGCCACGAAGGCCGCCACTGGCGTGTCGACCGACGTCGCGCTCGTCGTCACGGCCGACCCCGCCCGGCCCGAGTACGTGTCGCGGGGCGGCCACAAGCTCGCCGGGGCGCTGCAGCGGTTCGAGCCCGACGGACTGCATATCCAGGGGCGTCAGGCGCTCGACGCCGGGGCGTCGACGGGCGGGTTCACCGACGTCCTGCTTCGCGGTGGAGTGGCGCAGGTGGTCGCCGTCGACGTGGGCTACGGCCAGCTGGCCTGGCCGCTCCGCCAGAATCCCCGGGTCACCGTGGTGGACCGGACCAACATCCGGGACCTCCGACCGGAGCACCTGCCGTACGCGCCCGACCTCGTGGTCGCCGACCTGTCGTTCATCTCACTGAGCCTCGTTCTGCCGGCGCTCACGGCCATCGCCCGTGCCGACGCCGACCTCGTGCTGATGGTGAAGCCCCAGTTCGAGGTCGGTCGCGGGCGACTCGGGGCGGGGGGAGTCGTCCGCGAGCCTGCGTTGCGGACCGAGTCGGTCCTCTCGGTCGCCGGGGCCGGACGGACCGTCGGCCTCGGCGTGCTGGGGATCTGCGCCAGCCCTCTGCCGGGACCGGCCGGTAACGTCGAGTACTTCATCTGGTTCCGCCGCGGCGCTGCCGACGTCGTCGCCGCCGACGTCGAGCGGGTCGTGTCCGAGGGACCACAGTGAGAGGGTGGTGAGCGTGACCGAGCCGACCACGTCGACGCGACGTACCGTCCTGCTCATCGTCCATACCGGCCGGAAGGAGGCCGTCGAAGTCGCCTGTGCCGTCGCCAGCAGGCTGATGGCCGAGGACATGACCGTCCGGTTGCTCGACGATGAGGCCCCCGACCTGGCCATCACCGGCGCCGAGGTCGTCCCCGAGGCCGGCGGAGCCGACGGCTGCGAGCTCGCGGTCGTCATCGGTGGTGACGGGACGATCCTGCGCGGCGCCGCGCTGGC
>JAWWPH010000566.1:0-6581 GCA_033850875.1 Nocardioidaceae bacterium
GAGGAGGTCGCACGGCGGAACCCAGGGCGAACGGGCTGACGAGTGCGGCCGGGTTGGCGCGGTCAGCGGCGATCGCCACTGGCATGCCCTCGAAGCCGGGCAATGCACCGGGCAGCTGTCCGGGCCGACCCAGCAGCCACCCCTGCCCGAGCGTGGCCCCGAGCGAGAGAGCGATCTGAAGGTGCTCGTCGGTCTCGATCCCTTCGGCGAGCACCACGGAGCCGGAGCGCTCCGCCTCGGCGTTGACCGCGCAGACGATCTCGGCCACCTCGCCGGTCGGGCGTTGCTGGACGAGCCGCAGGTCGAGCTTGACCACGTCCGGGCGCAGCACCGGCAGCAGGGCCAGGGAGTCCCGGTCGGCGCCCACGTCGTCGACAGCGATGCCCCAGCCACGCGCGCGGATCCGGGCGACCAGCTCCAGCAGCCGGGGCGGGTCGGCCACCAGCGCGCGCTCCGTCAGCTCGACGACGATGCGAAAGCCGCCGGCCGCGCTGTCGGAGGTGGCCAGCAGGGACTCGCCGGTCGCCGCCGGCTCCAGGTTCACGAAGAGCGTCCAGGGGTCCTGCAGGCCGCCGGCTCGGGCGCCTCGAAGCGCCGCTCCCTGACACGCGGCGTCCAGCTCCGACAGCAGGCCCGCTCCACGCGCGGCGGCGAAGAGCCGGTCGGGGCTTTCCAGCGAGCTGCCGCGCGGCCCGCGGACGAGCGCCTCGTAGGCCACCACCGAGCCCGAGTCGAGCTCGACGATCGGCTGGTACACGCTGTGGACGGCCGTTCCCGCCAGCAGGCGGCGCAGTACCGCTCCCTCGTGGGGCAGCTGCACCGCCTCTGGGCCCGGTTGCGCCGCCGGAGCGGGTACCGGCTCGGTGGAGCGTGTAGAGCCGCTACGGGTACGTACCCGGGGTCGGCTCGGCGGACTCATCGCGCCCTACGATCAGAAGTCATGATAGACAACTGATAGTAGTTACATAGGCACTCTCTGTACTTGGATTGCCTCAGTCAGCGCTACGCCGGATCGACGCGCCGGTCCCGGTCGGACTCGGTGGCCGAGTAGCCCGCTCGGTCGACGTCGGTGTCCGGGTCGATGTCGTCGGCGCGTTCGAGCTTCGCGTCGACCTCTGAACGAGCCCGAGAGACGCCCTCGGACTCCTCGTGTGCGCTCGCTTCCAGCTGCTGCGCCTGTGCCGCCCTGGCGTCGGCCTCGGCACGCGCCATCCGCGCGTTGGCCTCGACCTCGGCCGCCTCGGCCTCCCTTTTGCGTACGGTCGTCGCATTGTCGCGCGACGCCTCTTCGCGGAGCTGCTGCGCCTCGACTCGTGAGGCCTCGGCCTTGCGCTCCTGGTTCTTGCGCATGGCGAAGAGTGCAATGGCGATCAGCAGTGCGACGACGATGATCACGATGATGATCCAGGCGGTTGTGCTCATGGGCGTTTCCTTTTCCGGGGTTAGTGCTCAGCACTGTACGCCCGGCTGGGGCGAATAGTCGGTTTCGCCACAAACCGCGGGAGTCCTCCCTCAGCATTTGCGCTCCGGTGGGACACTGCTACGTCAATCTCGGGTTGACGTCCGCGCACCGTCAATCTACGGTTGACGCATGACTCCGCTCGACATCAGTCTCGCCGACCTCATCGCCCGTCTCGACGAGGAGCTCCCCGATGCCAGTGCCCTGGCGCGTATCAGCGAGGCGCACCTCTGTGCGCAGACCCTGGCCGACCTCGGTGACCAGCTCGTCGGTCACTACGTCGGCAGTGCCAAGCAGGCCGGCGCCTCGTGGAGCGAGATCGGCGCCGCGATCGGCGTGTCGAAGCAGGCCGCCCAGCAACGGCACGCGCCGTCCCCGTTCGAGCGGTTCACCGACCTCAATCGGCACAGCATCGTGCTGGCGCAGGAGGCCGCCCGAACGCACAAGCACACCTCCATCGGTACCGAGCACCTCCTGCTCGGCCTGCTCGGCGAACCGCAGGGCCTCGCGTACGAGGTGCTGATGGCGAAGACCGAGTCGGAGCAACGCATCCGTGACGCCATCGAAGAAGCGATGCCGCCGGCCGGGACGACGGCGCCACGGGGGCACATCGCCTTCCGGCCGGACAGCAAGCAGGCCATCGATCAGGCGCTCCGCGCATCGGCCGACCTGGGCCACGACCGGGTCGGCACCGAGCACCTGCTGCTGGGCCTGGTCCGCACGGAGGAGAGCCCGGCCGCAGCGATCCTGCGCAACCTCGGCTTCACGTCCGACGAGCTGCACGAGACGGTCAGGGCCGGGAGCACCCAGCCATCCGGCGCGGAGGACGAGTAGAGGGACCTCCGCTCGGGTCCCATGTGCTGTTGCGGAGGACTCTCGGGCTCTTCGACGGTCAGAGGCCGACCGGCCGTCAGGGGGCTCTGACCACGAGCTCCTGGAGCTTGGCCGGGGTGTGGTGGGTCGAGGACAGGATGCGGACCTTCACGTAGCGCGCCCGCATCGCCGGGAACGTGAGAGTGTCGCGTCGACCCGACGTGCGCCCGCGTACGTGGGCGACGGGCGTCCAGGTGTGTCCGTCGCGTGAGGTGAGCAGGTCGTACGACGTCGCACGGAGGAGGAGGACCGGCCGCGGTGGCGGGGGCACGTTCGGCGCCGGCGCCTCCGGCCACTGCCGTCCCCACAGCAGTACGGCGCGGTGGACCCGGTGCAGACGACCTAGCCGGACAGTGAGGGTGCCGTGGCTGGTCGCGGGCTGCCAGAACGTGGCCGGGCTCGCGTCGACGGCGGCGAGCGGAGGGCCGAGCGGCTGGGCGCTCGTCGCGTGGACCCTTCGGCAGCGGACCAGGTCCGTGGTCGGCGTGCGGTCGGGTCGCGACGTTGCCAGCGTGAGCGGGGACCCGCGGTGCACGACGTGCGTGGTGCCGTGCGCCCTCACCGGGAGCCCGGACCCGCTGGTGAGCGTGACGCGGGTCGTCCTCAGGCCGATGTCGACGTCGAACGTCCGCCCGCGCCACCGGACCGCGTGCAGGGTCACGCCGTGCAGCTGGCTGGTGAGGCTGGGGTCGAGCCCGACCGAGTGCGGGTTCCAACGCATGCCGCTGTACCCGTAGAGGAACTCCTGGAGGAACCCACCGATGCCGGTCATGAACGTGAACGCGCCACCGGTGCTGGTCTCGGAGAACTGGTCGAAGACGTCGCGGATGAACGGATCCGCGCTGCGCAGGGTGTACGCATAGGACGCACATCCGGGTGAGCCGAGCGCCGACGTGTCGATCGAGCTGATGGCGTCGGACATCGACGGGCCCAGCGGATCGGTCCGCGGGACGTAGTAGTCGAGGTCGTGCTGCGCCACCCGCCGCGGCATCGGCCTGCGCCACGGGTACTGCAGGATAGTGACGTCGGCCTGCTTGACCAGCTGGCCCTGGTACCCGGCGAACTCGGGGTGGATGCCGAGCTTCGCATCCCGCAGCACGACGAGCCCATGCGCAATGCGGTCCCATCGCTCGGGGACGGGTCGTCCCAACAGGCGTGCGGCGGTCGAGGCGTTGCGGAGCGTCGTGGCGGCCGCGACGTTGGTGTAGACCTCGTCGTTGACGTCGGGGTTCTCCTCGTCCGGCCCGGTGATGTGGCGGAGGTGGTAGCCGCCGGGTCCCTTGCGCACTCGGCTGGCCCAGAACTTCGCGGCCCCCGAGATCACCGGCCACCCCCGCGTGCGCAACCACGCCCGGTTGCCCGTGGTCAGGTAGTACTGCCACTGCGCCAGCGCGATGTCGGCGGTGATGTGCTGCTCGTACAAACCCTCGCTGTTGACCGAGACCGGCGGCGGGATCTGCTCAGTGCCGTCGAGCGCGCTCTCCCACGGGTACCGGGCGCCGCGATAGCCACCAGCGCGTGCGTGGGCCTTGGCGGCCCGCAGGCGCTGGTACCGGTAGGCGTTCATTCCCGCGGCCAGGCTCGGGTGCTGGGCGAGCAGCGACGGGAACATCCACGTCTCGGCGTCCCAGAAGATGTGCCCGCTGTACCCGTTCGACGACAGGCCGGCGGGCGAGATGCTCCAGTCGACGCCGGACCGGGTGCTGGACCAGAGGTAGAACTGGCTGGCGTTCACCCTGCGCGCGAGGTTGGCGTTCCCACGGATGCTGATCCGCCCGGCCCACAGCCGCGACCACGCCCGCCGGTTACCGGCGGCGAGACCGCGGAAGCCCATGGCCGACGCCGCCCTCGCCTGCGAGCGCGCGAACCGGCCGGGGTGGGCCGCGGTCTGGGAGCTCGTGACGCCCACGTACTTGGTGACGGTGTAGGCATGACCGCGCCGGACTCGGAGCCGGAGCAGCTGCCCGATGCTCTGCGTACTGCCCGGCTGCACCGCTCGGTCGGCGCGCAGGGCGTGGGACGGCGAGACGGCCACGTGGGTGGCGAGCCCGGCCACGATGCCGGTGCCCTCGGTACGGACCGTCTCCCAGACCTCGTGCCTGCCGGAGCCCTTGGAGGCGCTGGTCGTCAGCGTCGCGGGGTGCCCGTCGATCAGGTCCTCGACCTGCGCAGCGCCGGTCCAGTGCGGCGTCAGGGTGAGTCTGACCACGCCGACGTGGCGCCGGGCTCTGTCGGTGAACGCCGTGTACCGCAGGTCGGTGACCTGTCCGTTCGGAGCGGTCCAGCGCGCTGTCGTCGAGATCGCTCCCGTGCGCAGGTCGAGCCGCTGGCGCCAGCCGTGCACCGATCCGGTGTTCAGCGAGAAGGTGTGGCCGCCCACGATGAGCTTCAGCGTCGACCAGGTCGGGATGTTGGCCCGCTCCTGCACCGAGTCGGCCCCGGGCGCCTTGGCGTAGAAGCCGGCCAGCTCCGACTGCGCCGGCACCGTTCCGCCCACGTAGCCCTGGCCCTTCGCGGGGATCCTCACACCGAGGTACCCGTTGCCCGTAAAGGTCGGGGCGTACCGCGGCCCGCGGTGGGTGGCCGTGAGGACGAACTGCCCGCCGGCGGCACGCTGCCGGGCCGCCTGGTGGAGGCTCCCGTGGAGGACGTTCTGGCTGGGTGGTGCCGCCTGCCCAGCGGTGGGGGATGCAAGCAGGGCAACGGTTACGGTCGCCGCCAGGATGCCGGTCCGGCTCATGGGAGTACCTCCAGAAGAGACCCGCTGCCATGATCTGGCTGCGACCGTCGCCACGCAACCCCACGGGTCCCGTCACGTAGGGCTCCGACTATCCCCTGGGCTCGAATAGCGTGGCCCTCGCCGTTGCTCGCGGTACGCAGGAGGGAAGGAGCAGGCCCATGCGGTCGATCGCCGTCACGATGTGGGTGAGCCTTGACGGAGTCGTGCAAGGCCTCGGCCGACCCGACGAAGACACGCGCGGCAACTTCACCCAAGGGGGCTGGGGCCAGCGGTTCAACGACGAGGTGATGGGCCGCGAGATGGCCGAGGCGATGTCGAAACCGGGCGACATGCTGTTCGGCCGCCGGACCTGGCAGGACTTCATCTCCGCCTGGGCGGGCCAGACCGACAGCAACCCGTACACGACAAAGATGAACGCGGCGACCAAGTACGTCGTCTCCAGGACTCTCGACGACGTCGATGCCTGGCAGAACTCCGTCCTGCTGGGCGGCGAGGCGGTCCAGACCGTGGCCGAGCTGAAGGCCCAGCCGGGAGCCGACCTCGGGGTCATCGGCAGCGCGTCCCTGGTGCGGAGCCTGCACGCCGCGGGCCTGATCGACCGCTACACGCTGCTCTTCTGTCCGCTGACCCTCGCAAGCGGTGCGCGGCTCTTCGACGGAACTGCGCCGCCGACCGACTTCGAGCTCACGCGGAGCGTGGCGACCAGCAAGGGGGTGATCATCGCGCATTACCAGCGCGCGTGACCGGACCGACGTGTCGGCGACTGCTTCCCGGCCGTGGCCGGTGCCAAGACGTGGCCGAGCCATGGCACCTTTTACTCGCCGGTCTCTGCTGGGCACGAGGCAGGCAGGTAGCGTCGTGGCACACGATGGGTGCGCGCGGGAGGCTCGATGGACCAGAGGACTGACCTGTTGGTCGTCGGCGCGGGGCCGTACGCCTACTCGGCCGCGGCCTTTGCCAGCGCCAACGGGATCGACACCCACGTCGTCGGCCGTCCGATGGCCTTCTGGCGGGAGCAGATGCCTGCCGACATGTTCTTGCGGTCGGGCCCGGACTGGCACCTCGACGGTACCGGTGAATACAACTTCGAGGCCTTCTTCGAGGACCGCGGGTTGCGGCCCGCCGACTTCGACCCGGTTCCGATCGCCTTGTTCCTCGAGTACACCGAGTGGTTCCGCGAGCGCACCTCGCTGGATATCGACGAGCGGATGGTCGCCGACCTGGCCGCGTCGGACGAACGCTTTGTCGCGACCATGGAGGACGGCTCGACGATCACCGCCGACAAGGTGCTTGCGGTGCCGGGCATCCGCCACTTCCTCAACCTGCCGGACTGGTACACCGACGTACCCGCGGACCGCCGCGTGCACACGAGTGAGCTGGTGAGCTTCGACGAGCTCACGGGTGCCCGCGTCGCGGTCATCGGCGGACGGCAGAGTGCGTACGAGTGGGCGGCGCTGCTGTGCGACCACGGAGCGGACCAGGTGCACGTGGTGCACCGGCACCCCGTCC
>JAWWPH010000569.1:0-4805 GCA_033850875.1 Nocardioidaceae bacterium
CCAGGAACAGCCCGCCGAACGACCAGTACGCCTGCCCGCCGACGTTGGACTCGTGCTCCTGCTCGACGAGTACGACGTGGCGGCCCGAATCGGCGAGCTCCGCCGTGGCGACGAGGCCCGCCAGCCCGGCGCCGACCACAATGGCGTCCGCATCCATGCCGTCGATCATCGCCGGTCGGTTGCCCGCGTCAACGTGCGGGTGGCGGAAGGGTGCCTCGGGCGGCCCGGTGCGTCCGGCGTGGCAGGAAGCGTGGGCGGGCCGGTTGCCTGGGCTGGCCGGTTGCGTGGGCGGCCGGTTCCTGGGCGGGTCGGTTGCGTACGTCTGGGTGGCGCGAGGTGCGAGCTGGCACGGTGCCGGGTCTCGGCGGGACGTACCTGACCCTTCAGCGGGGCGTACCCGACCCCGTCGGGAGGGGGGGCTGTGGCGTTCGACTCTTATTGCAAACTACTTGCAATAAGCCTAGGGTCGAAGATGTCTGGACGCCCAGGGTCGGGGGTGTCCGGCTCCCGAATACGACGGATACGAACGAGAGGTCCGCTGTGCACATCCCCGACGGCTACCTGAGCCCGCAGACCTGCGCGGTCGGCTTCGCCGTCGCCGTACCGGTCTGGGCCGTCGCCGCTCGCCGGGTCAGCTCGGTCGTCAAGACCCGCAACGTGCCGATGCTCGCGATCTTCTCGGCGCTGAGCTTCCTCGTGATGATGTTCAACGTGCCGATCCCCGACGGTACGACCGCACACGCGGTGGGCGGCTCGATCATCGCCATCTGCCTCGGGCCGTGGGCCGCGGTGATCGCCGTCTCGGTGGCCCTGGCCTTCCAGGCGCTGCTCTTCGGAGACGGCGGCGTGCTCGTCTACGGCGTCAACTGCGTCAACATGGCGATCGTCCTGCCCTTCGTCGCGTACGGCGTCTACCGGCTGCTCTCGGGACGGGCGGCGCTCGCGAGCAGGCGCCGGGTGGTTGCCGCGGCCGTCGGCGCGTACGTCGGGATCAACGCGGCGGCGCTGGCTGCAGCCGTCGAGCTCGGCATCCAGCCCGGACTGTTCCATACGGCCAGCGGTGCGCCCCTGTACTCGCCCTACCACCTGAGCCAGACGATCCCCGCCATGGCGCTGCCCCACCTCACCGTCGCCGGGGCAGCCGAGGCGATCCTGACCGGGGCCGTCCTCGCGTACCTGCAGCGCGCCGACATCGGCCGGCTGGTCGCCAACCACCGAGGGGTCGCGCTGACCGAGGCCGACGTCGTCCTCCGCCCCGCCCGGCTCAGCCCGGCGCGGGTCGCCTTCGCGGCGATGGGAGTGATGGCGCTGCTCACGCCGCTGGGCCTGCTGGCGCCCGGCGGTGCCTTCGGCGAGGACTCACCGAAGCAGCTCGACCTGCACTCCCTGGGACTGAGCAGTGTTCCGGCGGGCCTCGACCGGTACAACGGGTTCTGGAGCCACACGCTGCTCGGCGGCTACGGGTTCAGCAGTGGCGACCACGCCGACGCCGCCTACATCCTGTCTGCCCTGGTGGGCATCGTGGTCGTCGGCTCGGTCGCTTTCGCGGTCTCCAAGGTGTTCGTCGCCATCGGCCGCAAACACGGACGCGACCGACCCGCGGACCACGACGCCGACACCGACAGCGATACCGATCTCGAGCGGTCGGGCACGCATGTCTGAGCCGTCGTACGCCGCCGGACCCTCCCGCACCTCGGTGAAGACCGCCACCCCGGAATGGCTGCTGCGGGGCGAGGTCGCGATGTGCCCCTGCGGCTGCATCGGCAAGCGCAAGCGCGGCTCCTTCGTCGAGAAGACCCTGACCGGCGGGTCCGACCTGCTCCGGCAGGTGATGTTCAGCGAGGACGTCGCCCTGCAGGGCGGACTGCTTCAGCGCGTCGACGCCAGGGCGAAGATCGTGGCGATGCTGGTCCTGCTCGTAGCGGCGTCGTTCCTCCACACGATCGCGGCGCTGCTGGCGCTGTACGCGCTCACGCTGCTGGTGGCGGTGACCTCCCGGCTGCCGGTCGGGTACTTCATCAAGCGGGTATGGCTCTTCATCCCGATCTTCACGATGATCGTCATCCTCCCCGCGACGCTCTCGATCGTCACCCCCGGGCACATCGTGCTCGAGCTGTGGAGCTGGCACGGCCACCCCGAGGGCTTCACGTCCCAGGGGCTGACCTCTGCCGGGCTCGTGGTGAGCCGGGTGGCCGTGTCGATCTCCCTCGTGCTGCTGCTGACGCTGACCACGCCCTGGGTCAAGCTGCTGGCCGCCCTCCGCAGCCTCGGCGTGCCACGGATGTTCGTCATGGTGATCTCGATGGCTTACCGCTACATCTTCTTGCTGCTGGGCTCGGTCAGCGAGATGTACGAGTCGCGGAAGTCGCGCACCGTCGGCGCCCAGCGCCACGACCGGGCGGCCCGGGCATTCGTCGGCGCGACCGCCGGCGCACTCATCGGCAAGGCCAACCACCTGTCCGAGGAGGTCCATCAGGCGATGGTGTCCCGCGGGTACCGGGGTGAGGCGACAACCCTCCAGACCTTCCGGCTGCGTGCCTCGGACGCCGTGTTCGTGATCGCGGCCTGCCTGTGCGCGGCGGCGACCTGGTGGGGTGACCGTCTCCTTGGCCACTGAGCCCTTGTCCACTGAGCCGGTCTTCGTCTGCCGCGACCTGAGCTATGCCTACCTGGACCGCTTCCCTGCCCTGTCCGGGGTGTCCCTCGACGTGCACGGGGGTGAGAAGCTGGCGCTCCTCGGCGCGAACGGCTGCGGCAAGTCCACGCTGCTCAAGGTCCTCGACGGGCTCGTACACCCGACGGCCGGGACGTTCTCCGCGTTCGGTTCGCCGGTCACCGAGGACAGCCTCGAGGACGAGCAGTTCTCCCGGGGCTTCCGCTCCCGGGTCGGCTTCGTCTTCCAGAACTCCGACACGCAGGTGTTCTCGCCGACCGTACGCGAGGAGGTCGCGTTCGGCTGTCTGCAGCTGGGGATGGGTACCGACGAGGCGCTCGCACGCGTCGACGACGTCCTGGCCATGCTCGACATCGCCGACCTGGTCGACCGGGCACCGTTCCAGCTCTCCGGTGGGCAGAAGAAGCGCGTGGCGATCGCGTCGGTGCTGGTCATGAACCCGGAGGTCCTGCTCTTCGACGAGCCGACGGCCGCGCTGGATCCGCGAGCACAGCAGTGGCTGACCGAGCTCATCGTCGAGCTGAACGACGCGGGCAAGACGATCGTGCTCGCGACGCACGACCTCGATGTGCTCGACCGCATCGCCGACCGCTGCGTGGTGTTCTCCGAGCAGCACACCGTCGTCGCGTCAGGGACACCCCAGGAAGTCCTGTCCGACCGTGACCTGCTGCTGTCGGTCAACCTCGTGCACGAGCACAGCCACCCGCACATCAGCGGCGAGCGCGTCGTCGTGCACAGCCACGAGCATTCCGGGCGCCACCACGACTGACGCGGTCCGCGCACGCCCCCGAGCCTGTCGCCGCACGCCGGGCGCCCCGACCCGCGGTCGGCAGTCACGCGTGAGCGCGCCCCGCCGGGGTACAAGCCGGGCTCACGACCAGGAGGTCCCATGAAGAAGCTCACTCCCGACGGCGACTCGTTGATGGACATCGTGTTCGACGCATTCGCGACGTACCGGCTCACCACGCTCATCAAGGACGACAAGATCACCGAGGACCTCCGCAACGTCGTGTGGCGCCGGTACGGACTGCCCAGTGACGAGGACAGCAACAAGATCAGCTACCTGCTCACCTGCCCCTGGTGCCTCAGCGTGTACTTCGGCGCGGCAGCGGTAGCCGGCCGTACGTTGTTCCCGAAGGTGTGGGGTCCCGCGGCGAAGGCGCTGACGTACTCTGCTCTGACGGGGCTGCTGGCCGAGCAGCGAGCGTGAGACGGAGGCGCTGACGATGACCTCGGTGTGGATGGACCGGCCCGATCTGCCGGTCTTCGGGCCGCTTCGGGCCGGGGGGACCTACGACGTGGTGGTGGCGGGTGCCGGCCTCACCGGGATGGCGACGGCTCTGCTGCTGGCCCGGTCGGGCTGCCGGGTGGCCGTCCTCGAGGCTCGCCACCTGGGCGCCGGCACCACCGGACACACGACAGCGAAGGTCAGCCTGCTGCAGGGCACCCGGCTGTCGACGATGGGCAAGAAGCAGCCCGACGACATCGTCCGCGCGTACGTCGAGGCCAATACCGAGGGCCAGCAGTGGCTGCTCCGGTACTGCGACGACCACGGGGTCGACGTCCAGCGCCGGCCCGCGTACACCTACGCGACCACCGACAGCGGGGAGTCGGCCGCCCAGGCCGAGCTGGACGCCTGCCGCAACGCCGGCATCAAGGCGGTATGGACCGACACACCGGAGCTGCCGTACCCGACCCGGGGCGCCGTCCGGCTCGACGACCAGGCCCAGCTCGACCCGATGGACGTGCTGCTCGCCCTCGTCGACGACTTCCAGCAGCACGGCGGCGTCATCTTCGACTCCACCCGGGTGACATCGGTGCAGCTCGGGTCGGAGTCGACCATCACGACCGACCAGGGCGTGGTGACCGCTCCGCAGCTCGTCCTCGCCACAGGTATACCCGTCCTGGACCGCGGCGCGTACTTCGCGCGGCTGGAGCCGCTGCGGTCCTACGCGCTCGCGTTCGAGGTCCCGGAGTGCCCGAGCGGCATGTACCTGTCCGCGGACCTCCCCACCCGCTCCCTGCGATCGCTCCCCCGCGCCGGCGGCGAGCTGCTGCTGGTCGGCGGAAACGGGCACACGGTGGGCCGGCACGTCCCGACCAGCGAGCTCGTCGACGACCTGACCTCCTG
>JAWWPH010000580.1:0-2873 GCA_033850875.1 Nocardioidaceae bacterium
GCCGACCGCGCGGGCGCCCGGTACGCGCCCGCAGCGGACGTCCAGCGCGCCGAGTCCCGACACGGCATGCCCGTCGCGGTCGGCGAACGACGCCGACAGCAACTGCAGGCCCGCGCAGACGGCCAGCCAGGTCGCACCGCTCTCCAGGGCCGCAGCCACGTTGGGATCCGCCCGCAGCGCCTGCAGGGCCAACAGCTGCGCAGCGTCCTCGCCACCGCCGATCAGGTAGATGTCCGCACAGCGCGGCGCAGCCTGACCCGGCTCCACCTCGACCAGGCGCATCCTCATGCCGCGCGCCCGGATCCGGAAGTCGAGTGCGAGCGCATTGCCCCGGTCGCCGTACGTACCCAGCAGGTCCGGGTAGAGCGCGACGACGGACACCTCAGCGCGCGGCACGGGCCAGCTCTTTGCGCGCGCTCTGGAAGGCCGTGTAGTTCGCCACCACGTCAACCGGTCCGGGTGGCATCAACGCGAGCGCGTCGAGGACGTGCTCACCCGCGTCCACGCAGGTGACGCCGTCCATCTGCAGCCGGACCTCGAGCTCCGCGGAGCGTTCCCCCATCACGACGACGCGGCGGCCCGCGAGCGCCCGGAAGGAGACGTCGTAGAGCCAGGACGGGTCGCGACCGTCGACGCCCTGGGCGTTGAGCGCGAGGATCAGGGGGGTGTCGCCGGAGCTGATCAGGTCGACCGTCTCCAGCCATCCCGCGGGGTTCTTCGCCAGCAGCAGCCGTACCTGCCTGCCTCCCAGGTCCGAGATCGCGAAGCGCCCCGCGACGGTCGTCACCGTCCGCAGCTGGTCGAGGGCCCGCTCCGGGGGGATGCCGAGCAGCGCGGCGGTGGCGACCGCCATGGCCGCATTGGCGCGGTTGAACCGGCCCGGCAGCGGCAGCCGGAGCGGTAGCCGGACATCGGCGGAGACCAGATCGTCCCCGTCGAGCCACCACGAGGGGTCGGGGCGCGCGAGCCCGCATGAGCAGCTCCAGGACGAGGGTCCGTGCCGGCACTGCCGCCCGCACCGCGGGCAGGCGATCGAGTCCTGGGTCCACAGCTGTCCGGCTCCGACCCATACCTGCCGGCTCGCGCCGAGCGCGGCCCAGACGACGGAGGTGTCGTCGGCGTTCGCGATGACCACCGGTACCTCCCGCACGGCCTCCCGCCACGCGGAGGCCAGCTTGTCGACCTCGTGGTGCCGTGAGAGCTGGTCGCGGGAGAGGTTCAACAACACGACCGCCTGGGGCCGCAGGTTCGACACCGCCCAGGGGAGCCAGCCCTCGTCGGTCTCGAGCACGACCGTCCGGGCGTTCCGCCCCGCCAGCGCGGTCACCAGCCCGGCGGTGGTGTTGGCCCCGTCGGCGTTGGTCGCCACCGGGCCCCGGACACCCAGGGCACCGGAGAGCAGCGCCGTCGTGGTCGTCTTGCCGTTGGTCCCGCTGACCAGGAGGACGTCGCGACCCGCTGCCAGCACCCGAGGTGCCGACGGGTCGACGCCGAGGATCACCCGGCCGCCGATGACGCCGCCGGCACCCCTGCCGGCGAGTCGCGAGAGCCGGGCGGTGCCGAGGCCCGCCGCGACGGCGAGTCGCAGCCGCCACCTGCTTGCCGCCGTCATCGCAGCCCGGGGCTGGACAGCGTCGATACGCTGCCCGTGCAACCCTCCCGCAGCGGTCATATCACCGACAGTATGCATGGTGGATTAAGCCCCCGTTAGGTCAGTGGACCGGGCGGGTTAAACCGCTGACCCGCACGACCGTGCTCGTCAGGGCCGGAGTCTCGCCTCCCAGCAGGTATGCGACGCGCCCACGCTGCACCACGCCGGCGTCGGCCAAGGGGTGGGGGAGCCGCCCCGCGCGCCGAAAGCGCCCCGACGACGGGTCGAACTCCTCCATCGCCGACGTCACCGTGTCAGGTCCCAGCCGCCCGCCGACGACGAGCACCTGACGCCCGGTCGTCACCGCCGCGGCGTGCCCGGTCGGTCGCGGGAGCTCCGCCACGACCCGCGTGTGCCCCGTACTCGGGTCGAACCGCTGCACGACGGCCACCATCGCACCGTCCTGCTCCCCTCCGAACAGCCACACCGCCCCCCGCACGACGGCGACGGCGGGATAGCGCACGGCCGCCGCGAGGTGGCCGGCCACCCGGAAGGGATGGCCGTGCGACGAGGCCAGCACCTCGGTCGGCGAGCCGACGCCGTCGTACCCCCCGAGGACGAAGACGGAGCCGCCGACCGCAGCTGTGACCAGGTCCGAGCGTGGTCGCGGGAGCCCGACTCCCACCCGCCAGCTGACGCCCGTCGGCGACAGGCGCTGGACGGCACCCTGTTCGGTCGTGTTGCCTCCGCCGACGACGACGACACGGCCCCCGAGGCGGGCTCCGGCCGCGTCGTGCACCGGGACGGGCAGGGCCGGCAGCGGTCGCCGCGCCCCTGTCCGGAGGTCGAGCTCGTACGCACGCGACGTCGACGCGTCGCCGGACACCAGACCGCCCGCGACGACAGCGCTGTCCGGCCCGGCGGGGACCACGACCTCGCGCCCTACCGGCTCGGGAAGCCGCCACCGCACTACCGAGGTTGTCACCTGGGCTCTCGCGTGGCCGGCGCGCGGCTGGGCCGTGCTCGGCGGCCGCGTCGGGACCTGCGCCGTCCGCGCTGTGCGCGCCGACGCGACCGTCGCCGAGCCAGAAGGAGCCGACGCGCTGCCTCCGGCGGAGCAGGCGGTCACGACGGCCGGTACGGCCACCAGCAGCGCGGCGGCCACGGGAAGTCGGCTCACCGGGTGTTGCCCGTGTGCCCGAGCGAGTACCGACCGGGCTGCGGCCACACCGCGAGGCCGTGCGGACTGCCGCCCACGGCGATGCGCGCCGCGAGCCGGCCG
>JAWWPH010000320.1:0-3412 GCA_033850875.1 Nocardioidaceae bacterium
AGCCGCCGACCACTGCCCGAGCATCGCCTTGACGGCGCCGACGTCGGACGTGGTCAGGTCGAACGCCGCGAAGACCAGTCGGGACTGCTGGGGCGTCGTGATCCCCGCTTGCCGTGGTCCATAGAAGGGGACGGTCGATTCCGCGGATGTACCAGTGGTGTCCCCGGGTGCTGCTCGTTCGACGCCGTACGCCCCTCCCGCGCCGAGCACCACGCCGGTACCGACGAGGCCTGCGCCACCGAGGAGGCGACGACGGGTCAGCCGCACTTTGTCGTCGCTCAACTTGCGGCCGCCACCTTCGCCGCGGCACTGGACAACGGCTCCTTGACGGCCAGGACGGCAGCCGACATCTTCTGCTTGTCGGCGTCCGTCAGCCGCTCGTACGGCACGAAGCCGCCGACCGCGGCTGCGTCTCGGTAGTGGTCGAGCAGCTGCGCTATGGACCGGAACCGGCTCGCGATCTCACCGGACAGGCTGGGATCGACGCGGTCCAGACCGGGCCTGACGTTGGCGAAGGCCTGCTCGGCACCCTCGACGGTGGCGGACAGGTCGAGCAGGTCGATGTGGGAATAGCGCTCCTCCTCACCGGTGATCTTCGACTTCGACACCTCGTCGAGCAGGCCACCCGCCCCGTTGAGGAGCTCCGCGGGCTGGTACGTCAAGCCTTTCGTCAGGCGGTGCAGCTCGGCGACGTCATGCTGCAGGCCCAGGGCCGAGGGCAGCAGTGCCGTGCGGTCCCCGCCGGAGAACAAGGCGCGCTCGATGACGTGGAACCCGGTCCAGGAGCGGCCGGGGACGTCGCCCGCCCGCGCGTCGATGCGGGCGTCCAGGTTGACCTTGCCGCTCGTGAAGCTCTCGGCAACCGGCTCGATCCGCTCGTAGTACGGTCGCGCCGCGGCATAGGCTCGCCGTGCCCCCTCCAGATGGCCGGCACGGATGGCAGCCGTCAACCGCGCGACGGCGCCGACGAGCAGGCGGGACTGCTGCTCCACGTACACCGCGTAACCTGCCGCACCCCTCTTGAGCAGCGACGCCGTGGAGCCGGCCGAGTCCCGAGCAGCACCGGTGACGGTGAAGTCGCTTCGCTCGGCCGCGGCACCAGGGCAGTACAGGGTGTAGTGGCCGCCGCCGAGCTTGAGGGAGAAGGAGGCACTGAACCCGGGTGCGAGGTTCTCCTTCTCCCCGAGGATGCGCTCGTCGAGCAGCAGCTCGACCTCGCTGACGGCTGCAGCATTCTTGTTCGTGACCTTGAAGGTCACCGGCCCGGCGGGAACGGATGCAGGCGCCACCGTGCAACCGGTGTCCGTCACGGTGACTGTGACGGCGCCCGTGCCCGGGCCGGTAGCCCCCCGCGTAGGCCCGGCGACCGACCGGCTGCCTCCGGCGGCGGCGCCTCCGGTGCCCGATGAGTCGGAGCCACAGGCCACGAGCGTGCCGGCCCCTGTGAAGGTGGCGAGAACGGCGATGAGCGTCCGAAGTGTTGCGTTCCTCATCAAGTTGCTCCTTCTCCGAGGCGGCGCACCTGCACGGTGCGGAGGTCCCTCCTCGTGCGCAGCGACCAGGCCAGCACCAGCAGGCCCAGCCCGACGACCGTGAGAGTCAGCGGCCACCGCACGCGCATCCACTCGTGCCGCTCAGCGAGCTGCGCGTTGTGCCGGATGTCGGCGACCGCGGCCGACACCGCCGCCTGCGGCACGACGGCGGCGTCCTGGGCCACCAGTCCGAGGCTCACGGCGTCGCCCGCCGGGGCCGTCACCGCGGCGACCGTTCGCCGTTGGCTCCGTGCATCGACGATGCTCTCGCCGGCCGGGTCGACATAGACCCGGTAGTCGGTGAACGAGGTGTGGACCACCGTCATCGGGGCGGAGGAGGCCGCGGCCAGACCGAGAGGCAACCGGCCGTCCATCGCCCGGGACACCTGAGCGGGCGTCAGCGTACGCGCCCACCCTGAGCGGCTCGCGCCTCCCCGGGCGGACGAGCTGCCGGAGTACAGCCGGGTGACGACTCCGCCGAGACGCTCCTCACCCCGGGACCGAAGGGTCACGACCGGGTCGCCCGCAGCAGCGCCCCACCGCACCACGAGGCGCGACGGTGTGACCGACCGTACGTCGACGGTGTCGTCGGCCGGCGTCGCACGCGAGGCGCTCGTCGCCTGAACCGCTTCAGCAGCCGGACCCGGTGTCAACGACCGCTGGAGATGCACCGCGCGAGACTCGCCCGCCCCCGCGGCGGGCCGCGCCGGTGCCATCACGGCAAGCGCGCCGGCTGTGGCCAGCAGTGCCGCGGCAGCTGCGACGAACGCCCGGCTCAGCGACTGCCGGCGAAGCTCCCGCCCTGGGGGCCAGCACACGATCGCGACGACCGGGACCGCGTACGCGAGCCAGGCCACCACCTCGATCAGTACCGGGTCGGGCTGGACGCCCAGGACACCGGTCAGCAAGGACGCCCGGATGCTCCCCGGCGCCGCGAGCCAGTGCAGGCTGAACGTGCGATCCTGCCCGACATCGACCCAGCCGGCCTCGTGAGCGGTGTGCAGTGCCGAGACGACGAGCCCGGCGGCCACCAGCGCGAGGACGACACCGGTGGCGCGGAAGAAGCGCGACAGGTTCAGGCGGACACCGCCGCGGTAGACGGCGTACCCGAGGCCGACGGCGACGAGGATCCCGAGTGCCGCGCCGAGCGCCGCCGCCCCGGCCGCGCCGCTGGCGTCGAAGGCCGCAAGCAGGAAGACGACCGTCTCCAGGCCCTCACGCAGCACTGCCAGGAACGCCATGGCGACGAGCGCCAGGGCCGAGTGCTGCGCAACGGCCGAGCCCGCCGCCGACTCGAGGGACCCCTTCAGGTCCCGCGAGTGCCTCTTCATCCAGACGATCATGTAGGTGACCATGCCGACCGCCGCGACGGCGACGACCGTCTCCAGGCCCTCCTGCTGCCGCTGCGGTAGCTCCGACGACAGCAGCTCCAGCCCGACACCGGCGGCGACGCAGAGGGCCACCGCGGCCAGTACGCCGAGCCACATGCGGCGGAGCCCGGAGGAGCTGGCGTTGCGACGCAGGAAGGCTGCGATGATGCCGACGATGAGCGAGGCCTCGAGGCCCTCGCGCAGCCCGATCACGAACGTGGGGAGCACGGGTCTCCCTTCCTGACGATGGCCACCGCGGACGCGTTGAGTTAGGCAAGGTTAACCTAACTTCCGCGGTATCGGTGCCCCGGGGCGGTTGACGGGAGAGCGGTGGGCTGCCGAGTTATGCTGGCGCTGACGCGCGGAGGGCACCTCCCCTGACCAGCCGGAAGGCGCGAGTGCATGCGAATCCTTGCCCGGGCAGCGGTTACCCGTAAGCCGTCGTGACGGAGGTTGCACGCTCTGACGACGGCACGCCGGTAAGCCCGCCCGCTCCCTGGTACATCGAGC
>JAWWPH010000582.1:0-3305 GCA_033850875.1 Nocardioidaceae bacterium
CTCCGACAGGACGAGGGCCGACTACCGACCCGTCGGCACCGACGGCAAGGCCTCGGCCTTCGCGACGATCAAGCGCACGTTCACCGAGTTCAGCGAGGACAACCTGAGCGACTGGGCCGCGGCGCTCACCTACTACGGCGTCCTCGCCCTGTTTCCTGCGCTGATCGCCCTGGTCTCACTCATCGGGCTGTTCGGCAACCCGGCATCCACGACCAAGACGCTGACCCAGATCGTCACCAAGATCGGCCCGTCGTCGGCCGCGCAGACGCTGTCGGGCCCCATCCAGTCGATCACGTCCAACCAGAGCGCCGCCGGCTTCGCCCTGGTACTCGGGCTCGTGGCCGCTCTCTGGTCCGCGTCGGGGTACATCGGCGCGTTCATGCGGGCGTCGAACATCATCTACGAGACCCCGGAGGGGCGGCCGATCTGGAAGCTCCGGCCGTTGCAGATGCTCGTCACCCTGGTCATGGTGATCCTGGCCGCCATCGTCGGCCTGTCCGTGGTCCTCACCGGGCCGATCGTCAGCGCCGTCGCGTCCCCGCTTGGCCTCAGCAGTACCGCCGTCACCGTGTGGAACTACGCGAAGTGGCCGGTGCTCGTCGTGATCGTCCTCCTGATGATCGCCGTCTTGTACTACGCGACGCCCAACGTCAAGATCCGCAGCTTCCGGTGGGTCAGCGGCGGCGCGGTGTTCGCTTTGGTGATCTGGTTGGTGGCGTCCCTGCTCTTCGCGTTCTACGTCGCGAACTTCGGCTCGTACAACAAGACGTACGGGACGCTTGCCGGCGTGATCGTCTTCCTGGTCTGGCTGTGGATCACGAACGTGGCGCTCCTGCTCGGCGCCGAGCTCAACGCGGAGCGCGAGCGTACGACGGAGCTGCGCGAAGGCGTACCGGGCGCAGAGCGCGAGATCCAGCTGGAGCCGCGTAGCGAGCCGAAGGACCAGAAGACGACCTGACGGCCGTCACGTCGGTCACTGGGTCGGGTCGTAGCCTTCCGCGACGACGTCCCAGTACTGCGGCTTGAACGGCAGGCCGCACAGCGCGTCGGTCGACAGGTGCCAGAGCTGGCCGCGCCCCTCCGCAGCGGTGTTCTCGAGCTTGAGTGCCGTGGCACCCGCCGAGTCGCCGATGTAGAAGCCGTACCGCTGGAGCGCGCGCGCGATGATCAGCGCCTCCGGTGACAGGTGCAGCGCGTTGAGGTTCACCGACGCCTTGATGCGCAGCCGGAGGCCCTCGGGCGGCACCTTCGGGTCCGTGCCCCGGTAGTTGCCGTCGGAGCCGACCATCGGGAACACGAAGCGGTCGGCGAGTTCCGGGCCCACCGCGACCTTCAGCACGTGCCGGATGGCGCCGGCCTGCACCTGGTCCCAGGACGCGGCCATGGTGGCGCCGTTGTTGCCTCGGTGGGTACCGGTGTTGCGCGGGTCGTCGGAGCGTCCGGTGTTGACGTTGAGCCCGTTGGAGTGGAGGTAGGTCACCGTGCCGCCCGACGCCGACCAGGTGTCGGTGGCGGGGTGGTACTTGGCGTCGGTCAGCGCGGCCACGTACCCCTTCGCACGGTCGTACACGATCATCGTGCCGTCGCTGTTGTTCGCGGGCTCCGCGCTCACCGGGATGCGCAGCGACCCCAGCTCCGGCGGGCGGCCGTTGTGGATGCCGTGCACGTTGTACGACGGGTCACCGGGACCTCCCCAGTAGATAGGGGTGCCCCAGGGGCTGCTGCCGGCGCCGGCGAGCGTCAGGCAACCCAGGCCGCTGGACTTGCCCGACCTGAGGTAGTCGAGGATCTGGTCACCCGCCGGGTCGAGCGGGGTGTATGCCGGCAGCGGCGTGTTCCACCACGAGTTGGGCTCGAACGCCCGGTACGCGCGTACGGCTGACGGGACGTTCTGTACCGGAGTCGGGCTGGATCCGGGGCCCGTGCCATTGTCACTGCGCTGCCAGACGACGACTCCGGCCGTTATCAGCACAAGTGCCACGACGGCGAGCACCGTCAGCCTGCGCGCGGGCCTTCGCGGCGACGAGTCGCTACCGGGGGGCGCGGTCACCTCCCGGCCGCGCTCGCTCTGCGAGGTCTCGGGCGTCATGCCGTAATGCTAGGTGCGCTTCCCAAGAGCAGTCTTAACGTCACAGGTTCGGCTTCTGCTAGGCAGCCGGTGCCTCCACGCCCACGGACAGCAGGCGGGCACGGGCCTCCTTGACGGCCGTCAGCAGCGCCTGCAGGTCGTACGCTCCGTGGTGGCGACGCCCGTTGACGAAGAACGTTGGCGTGCCCAGTACACCGCTGGCGGCCGCGCTCTCCACGTCAGCGGCGATTCGGGCGGCACCGACGTGCCGGTCGAGGTCCTCGACGAACCGGGGCACGTCCAGGCCGAGCTCTCCGGCGTACCGCACGAGGTCCTCGTGTGCCAAGGCGTCCTGGCGGGCGAGCAGCAGGTCGCGCATCTGCCAGAAGCGGCCCTGCTCGGCTGCCGCCTCGGTCGCCTCGGCGGCCCGCTGGGCCTGAGGGTGGACGTCGCGCAGCGGTAGGTGGCGCCAGACGTAGCGGACGTCGTGGCTCTGGGACAGCAGGTCGCGTACCGCCTGCTCGGCCTGGCCGCAGTAGGGACACTCGAGGTCGCCGTACTCCACCAAGGTGACGGGTGCGTCGGACCTCCCGCGGATGTGGTCCCAGCCGGGGGTGACCGGTTCCATCAGGTCCTCGAGCGGCTCCAGCGTCCCGAACAGAGCCCGCACGCGAGCCCGTTTCGGCAGCCGGTCGATCACCCGGAACACCGCCCAGGTGACCAAGGCGGAGCCGACTGCGGAGCCCAGGATCCCGATCTTGGCGTCCTGAAGCTCCGCGCCGTCGAATGCCAGGGTGGCGATGAGCAGCGACACGGTGAAGCCGATCCCGGCGCTGGCGCCGCCTCCCAGCACACCGCCTACCCCGACCGGAGGAAGCAGCCTGCTCCTGCTGGCACGCTGCACCAGCCGCGACGTAGCCAGGATGCCTATCGGTTTGCCTGCGACGTACGCGAGAACCACTCCGAGGGTGATCGGTGAGCGTGCCGCGTGTGCCAGTACGTCCCCGTTGAGCGCGATGCCGGCGTTGGCGACGGCGAACAGCGGCACGACGAAGTAGCTCGTCCAGGGATGGAAGAGGCCCTGCAGACGCTCGTTCGGGGATATCGCGGACTGCAACCCCTGCTGTGCCAGCCTGGCGAAGCCGGACGTCGGCTGTTCCCTGAAAAGCCTGAACCGGTACGTGGCCGTCTCGAGGGCGTCGCGCTCGACGGGCGAGGCGTAGGTGCAAAGCCCCAG
>JAWWPH010000597.1:0-5025 GCA_033850875.1 Nocardioidaceae bacterium
TTTTCGGACGCGATCATGCGCGCGGGACTTCTGAGCTACCGCATCCTGTTTTTCGAACACGAGAATGACGGCGCGTTCAAACAACCCGACGCTTACCCCCGCGATGCGCTCGCGGCGCTGACCACCCACGATTTGCCGACCTTCATGGGCTGGTGGCGTGGACTCGACGTGGACCTGCGGGAGACATTCGGCATCTTCCCGCCTGATCTTGCAGGGCGCGAACGGACGGGACGGAGCGCGGATAAAGAGCGGCTGTGCCAAGCGCTTGCGCAGCAGAACCTAGCTTCCGCGGATGACCCGAACGAGCCGCCGCTTGTCGGCAGCATGCGATATCTCGCGCGCACGCCATCGATACTCGCTGCGGTGCAGATCGAAGATGCAACGCGCGAGATGAACCAGCCGAACATGCCGGGTCCGGATCGCGGTCACCCCAACTGGAAGCGGCGGTTACGGCTCACCTTACGAGAAATCACCGTTTCTGGCGGTCCGCTCGCGAAGACAGCAGCGGCTTTGGCGCTTGAAGGACGCGGCATCAGGCCGGAGACGTCGCGCCTCGCTTCGCCGCCGCCGCGCGCGACCTATCGCCTGCAATTCCACAAGGAGTTCGGCTTCGATCAGGCAAGCGCGATCGTGCCTTATCTCGCCAAGCTCGGCATCAGCCATGTCTATGCCTCGCCGATCTTCTCCGCGCGGCCCGGATCGACGCACGGCTATGACAGTGTCGATCCGACAAAGATCAATCCCGAGCTCGGTGGCGAGGAAGCATTCATCCGCTTCTCCGACACGCTTGCGCAACACGATCTGCAATTGCTCATCGACATCGTGCCGAACCATATGGGCGTCGGAGGTGCCGACAATCCGTGGTGGCTGTCCATTTTGGAGTGGGGCGAACTGTCGCCGCACGCGCATTATTTCGATGTCGATTGGCAACGCCTTGGGGCTAACGGCAAGCTCGTCGTCCCGTTTCTTGGGGCGCAATACGGCGAGGCACTAGAGAGCGGCAATTTGCGCCTCGCCTTCGATGCGGGCGAAGGCACGTTCAGCGTCTGGCAGTACGAGCATCGCTTCCCGATCTCGCCGCTGACTTATCCCGATATTCTCGACACCGCGCTTGCCATCCTTGGCACCTCCGCCATCAGCGGTGCCGTCCTGAGGATCGTTGGCGAATTTCGCAGTATGGCAGGTGAGACGTCGGCGCGTCGCCGCGCCGAGTTTCCGGCGCGGGCCGAGGAGATCAAGAAGCGGCTTGCGCGCGCGGTGCGCCGCGAACCCGCTCTGCTGAAAGCGATCGAGCGCACCCTTGAAGTTCTGAATGGTATCAAAGGCCGGCCCGAAAGCTTCGGCCCTTTGCACGATCTGCTGGAACGCCAAGCCTACCGTCTCGCCTATTGGCGCGTCGCCTCAAGCGACGTGAATTACCGCCGCTTCTTCGATATCGATTCTCTCGCCGGCCTCCGCGTCGAAGAGCGCGACGTCTTCGAGGCGAGCCATGCCCTGATTTTCCGCCTGGTGCGTGAGGGCCGCGTGCACGGCTTGCGTGTCGACCATATCGACGGTCTCGCCGATCCCGAAGGATATGTCGATGCGCTGCAAGGCGCGGTCGGTCCGGGCTTCTACATCGTTGTCGAGAAGATTCTGGAACCGGGCGAAAAACTGCGCGACTGGCCGATCGCGGGCACCACCGGATACGACGCGCTGACGCTGCTCGACGGTATCCTGGTCGACCGGAATGCGAAGGCCCCGTTCGAGCGGCTTTATCGCGTCTGCACGGGACGCGACGAGGATTTTCACGAGGCCTTGCGCCGGGCTAAACTTGAAATCCTCGAGACGAGCTTTGCGAGCGAACTCGAAGGGCTTGTCTCCGATCTGAAGCGCATCGCCGATTCGGATCGGCGCACGCGCGATGCGACGGTGAACGCGATACGCACCGCGCTCGGCGAAGTGATCGCGAGCTTCCCGGTCTATCGCACGTATTTGACCGAAGGTCGCCCGGTCGCCCCGGAAGATACGCAGATTATCGAGGCGAGTGTTGCAGAGGCGAAGACAAAGAGCCGCCTCGGCGATTCCTCCGTCCACGACATGATCGCCTCCGTTCTCCTCGATCGTCCCGGCGCCGGAGCCCCCACCCGTCCGAGCCGAGCCCTTGTGTCGCGGTTTCGCCGGCGCTTCCAGCAATTGACCGGCCCAGTGATGGCGAAGAGCCTGGAAGACACGCTCTTCTATCGCGAGGTGCGGTTTCTCGCGCTGAACGAAGTTGGCGGTGATCCCGCCGCATTCGGGATCGATCTTGGCGCCTTTTGCGCGGCGCAGCAGGAGCGCTACGATCGCCAGAAGAATGCGCTTCTCGCAACCGCCACGCACGACACGAAGCGAGGCGAAGATGCGCGCGGACGCCTCCTCGCACTATCCGAGATGCCCGAGGTTTGGGCGCGCCTGATCGAGACAGTGGAGCGCAGTGTGGTCGAGCGATATGCCGATCGCGACACAATCGACGCCAACGACCGCTACATGCTGCTGCAATCGGTGCTCGGCGCCTTACCGCTAGAAGCAATTCGCCCTGATCCCGACCGCGAAATCGTCGAAGCGTTTCGCGAACGCCTCCACACTTATGTGCAAAAGGCACTGCGGGAGGCCAAACGTCATACCTCCTGGATCAACCCGAACGAAGCCTATGAGGGCCGCGCCCGCGATTTCATCGCGCTGCTGCTCGAGGCCGGCAGCGCGCCTTGGTCGGCTATGGTACCGCTGGCGCAAGAGCTTTCGGCACGCGGCATGCTGAATGGGCTCACTCGCACAATTCTGAAGAGCACACTTCCCGGGGTGCCGGATTTCTACCAAGGCACAGAGTTCTGGGATTTCTCGCTTGTCGATCCTGACAACCGCCGCCCGGTTGACTACGGAGCGCGGGAAGCGACGCTCTCAGCCTCAGAGAGCCTCGCGGATCTGCTTCAATCCTGGCCGGATGGACGGATTAAGCAGCGCGTCATCGCGATTCTGCTCGCCGATCGCGCCGCTTCGCCTGAACTCTACAGCGACGGCACATTTGAACCGGCCTCTGTTCGCGGCGCCGAGGGAGCGAGGCTCGTCAGCTTCCTGCGCCGTCGCCAGGACGAGGTGCTGCTCGTCGCGCTGCCCCGGCTCCTGCATCGCCAGCTTGCCGGACTGGATCTCCCTCTGGGCGAGACCGGATGGCGCGATACGCGGCTGACAGTGCCGGCCGGGCGTTGGCGCAACCTCCTGACGGGATCGGCATTTATATCCGACGGAGAAGTCGCAGCCTCAGAACTCCTCTCCGATCTGCCGTTCGCCGTGGCAAGGATGGGCGCATGACACGTGCTCCGACTACTCGAACTCCGCGCGCCCGCACACTTGCCGTCTCACCACAAACTGCCGAAGGCCGCGTTATAATCGAAGCGGTGGTCCCGCAGATCGATTGTGGGGAGACGCCGATCAAGCGAATCGTTGGCGACACGCTTGAGGTAGAGGCCGATGTTTTCACGGACGGCCACGAAAAGATCGCGGTCGATGTCCTGTACCGGCCTGAGCGCGAAACCGAATGGCGTCGAGCGCGTATGCAATTCCTCGAGAACGACCGCTGGGCGGGGTCGTTCACGCTCGATGAGAATGCGCGCCACCTCTACACGGTTGAAGCCTGGCGTGATCCTTTTGCGAGTTGGCAGGCCGGCGTTCAGAAAAAACGCGACGCCGGGCAGAATTTGACGCTGGAACTCGAGAACGGGCTCGATTTGGTGCGGCAGGCCAAGCCGCCCCGCACCGCGGCCCGGGCGAAGGACGCCATAATCGCGGAGGCCGAGAGTTCGGAGGCCGAGCGCGCCACTCTCTTGCTCGCGCCGCGCGTCCTCGACTTCATGAGCGCTCACGGCCGCCGCGATAACGTTTCGCGGTATGGTCGTGAGCTTGTTGTCATCGCCGACCGCAAAGCCGCGGCGTTCTCGTCCTGGTACGAATTGTTTCCACGCTCGCAGACGGAGAACCCGCGTCAGCACGGCACGTTCGCCGGAGTTATCACCCAACTTCCGTACGTGCGTGATCTCGGCTTCGACGTCCTGTACTTCCCGCCTATTCATCCAATCGGGAAGAAGAACCGGAAGGGCCGCAACAATGCGCTCTCGGCGAGCCCGGCAGATCCGGGCAGCGTGTACGCAATCGGCTCGGATGAGGGTGGTCATGACGCGCTGCATCCCGCGCTCGGGACGATGGACGATTTCCTGCGCCTGATCGAATCCGCGCGCGCCCATGACCTCGAGATAGCGCTCGACTTCGCCATCCAGTGTTCGCCCGACCATCCCTGGATCAAAGAACACCCGGAATGGTTCGAGTGGCGCAAGGACGGCTCCATCGCCTATGCGGAGAACCCGCCGAAGAAATACGAAGACATCGTCAACGTGCAATTCTACGGAGAGTCATTTCCCTCGCTTTGGCTGGCGCTCCGCGATGTCGTGCTTTTTTGGATCGGCAAAGGCGTCAGGATATTCCGGGTCGACAATCCCCATACCAAGCCGATCCCGTTTTGGCGTTGGCTTATCGAAGAGGTGAACCGCAAGCATCCCGATGTGTTCTTTCTGGCGGAAGCTTTCACTCGCCCGCCCATGATGCGCAAGCTCGCCAAGATCGGATTCCAGCAATCCTATACCTACTTCACCTGGCGTGACGAGAAGTGGGACATCACCGAATACATAAACGAACTGATGGGCGAAATGGCCGAATATTACCGGCCGAATTTCTTCGTAAACACGCCGGACATCAACCCGCTTTATCTCCAGACGAGCGGTCGGCCCGGCTTTATCGTGCGTTCAACCCTCGCCGCGATGCTCGCCGGGAATTGGGGCATTTACAGCGGCTTCGAGATTTGCGAATCCGAGCCGCTGCCCGGGCGGGAGGAATACCTCGATTCGGAGAAATACGAGATCAGGGTCCGCGACTTTAACGCGCCGGGCAACATCAAGGACCACATTCGCGCGCTGAACCGCATCCGCCAGGAAAATCCGGCGCTGCACGACGTTC
>JAWWPH010000006.1:0-6913 GCA_033850875.1 Nocardioidaceae bacterium
GGGTCGTCAGCGGGAAGGAACCTGAGCAGCGGGACCAGCAACAGGGATGCGTCGAGCGCGTCCGAGCCGTAGCGCTGCACGAACACGCCCCGGCTGTCGACCCCCTTCTCGCAGATGTCGGCGTGGATCTCGTCGGCGAGCTTCTGCCACTGCTCGGCGTAGTCCATCTCGTCGTGCAGGCGGGCCAGGCGTGCCCCCCGGTCGAGTGCCACCCAGCACATGAGCTTCGACGACGTGAAGTGCTGCGGCTCGCCGCGCACCTCCCAGATGCCCCGGTCGGGCTCGCGCCAGTGGTCGATGGCGTGCTCGACCTGGTCCCTGAGGATCGGCCACAGGCTTTCGGGCAGCTGCTCGCGGGACTTGGCGTGCAGGTAGACCGAGTCCAGCACGGCACCCCAGACATCATGCTGGCGTTGCGTGTGGGCGGCGTTGCCGATGCGCACCGGCCGCGCTCCTTCATAGCCGCTCAGCTCGGTGAGGATCTGCTCGTCCGGTACGGGGTCACCCCCGACGCCGTACATGATCTGCAGCTCCGGCTGTTCCGTGCTGACGTCGCGGATGAACGAGAAGAAGTCGTTGGCCTCCCGGTCCAGGCCGAGCGTGTACAGACCCCACAGCGCGAAGGTCGAGTCGCGGATCCAGGCGTAGCGGTAGTCCCAGTTGCGCTCCCCGCCCGGCGTCTCGGGCAGCGACGTGGTCGACGCCGCCAGCAGCGCCCCGGTCGGGGCGTACGTGAGCCCTTTCAGGGTGAGGGCGCTCCTCTGCAGGTGGATCCGCCACCGGTGGTCGGGGAAGACGCCCTGGGTGATCCACTGCCGCCAGTACTCCGACGTGCGCCACATGCGCTCCTCGGCGTCCTCCCACGTGGTTGGCGGTTCCAGGTCCGACCAGGTCAACGCGACGAAGGCGTTGTCGCCCTCGGTCATGCGGGTGCGTACCTGCGCGGTCCGGCCCTCGATGCCGAGCCGCAGGTTGGTGGTGAGCCGCAGGGTCACGTCCGTGGAGCCGTTCGGGCAACGGGCGACGACGGAGCTGTAGTCGGTCCCGTCGTAGTCCCACTCCGCCTCGTGCTCGCCGTACTCGAACATCGGCTCGCACAGGACCGAGAGGTCGACCGAGCCGCTGACACACTTGACCGTGCGGAGCAGGCAGTGCTCGGCGTCGAAGTCGGTCGGGGGCCTGCGGTGCGTCTTCGAGCGGTGGTCCGTGTTGTGCCACGGCCCCATGGTCAGGGCGTCCCGGACGATGAGCCAGCCCGACCTCGCCTGCCAGGTCGTCTCCACCATCAGGCTGCCGGGCAGGTACCGCCGCGCGGCCGGGACCTCGACGCCCCACGGGTTGAGCCGGAAGCTCCCGGCGGCACGGTCCAAGATCGCGGCGAACAGGCTCGGGGAGTCAGGCCGTGGGGCGCACATCCACTCGACGGCTCCGTTGGGCGCGATGAGGCACGACGTCTCGCAGTCGGACAAGAAGGCATAGTCGGCGATCGGGGGGAAGGAGCTCGAGCTCATGTCCTGTTGGTGCCCGCCGGGATCGGGGCCTGCTTTGTCGCCGTCAAGGCTCGTCATGACCAGCAAGCATCGTCGCTTCCCGTGAGCCGCACAAGGAGAGGCCGAGCGGTCGGCAACTCTTCGGCCTTGGGCGCCCGCGGGCCGGCGGAGTCGTCAGTCGAACGTCCAGCCGGGGTAGTCGCGGCGGAGCTGGTTCGCGTGGATGAGCCACAGGTGCAGCGGAACGGGCTGGACCTGGAGCGGGAAAGGTCTCCCGCCACGGAGGTAGTAGCCCCACGAGAACCCCAGGCGGGCAGTGACGACGCGCCCTCTCACCTCCACCTCGACGAGGAAGAGCTCGGCCAGCCAGAGCCCGTCGGGATGGCCGGGGTTGGCCGGCGCATCGAAGAACCGGGGGAGGTAGCCGAAGCACGTCAAGGGGTCCCTTGGCTCTTCGACGAAGGGATACCGGTCGACCTGTACCTCGACCTCGCCGTGTACGTCGTCGACGTTGGTGATCAGCTGTACCCAGCCGCACAGCCCGCGATAGCCCGGCGCCTCCGCCGTGACCGTCGCGTCGAGCACCGGGTATCCGACGAACTGCTGCCAGTCCTGACCGGGCGCCACCACGTCGAACCCGATCCCCACCGGGTCGAGGCCGACCGTGTAGGCACCCTCGACCCGCCCCTGCCGACCGTTGAGCGTCACCGCCGCGCCGAACCGCGTGACGCGCTCCGCCGGCCCGTCGCGCAAGGGCTGACCGTCGGCCACCCGGCGCGCGCAGCGACGAGACCGCTCCAGCACTCGTGCCGTGCGGCCCCTGGTCAGGTCGCCGGGGCCGAGGACGGTCCCCGACAGCGACTCTCGCGTATCGCCGTCTGGGGCCGATGTCCGCCTGCCGACGACGTCACGGAGGCGTCGCTCCTCCCGGCTGAACTCGTCCTCGCTGTCCCAGGCGCCGACGACGACGTTCCGGCGCTCGCGACGCTCCGGGTCGAAGCGGTAGTGGTTGAGGACATACCGCCGCCGCGAGTCGTCCTCGGGGCTCACCTCGGCCATGCCGACCTAGTGTCGCAGGTTACCGATCGTCATCGGTGCGGCTGGTGGAGCTTCAGCTCGGCCGCAGCAGCAATGATCGCGGCGCCGGTCATGTCGAGGGCCGGCTCGTCGGTCTGCCACGAGCGCACGTCGTCGACGTACCGGCTGTGGCGGCCGTCGTCGCGCACGTAGCGCCCGGGTCCCGCCGCGGAGCAGTGCACCATGCCGTCCTGGAAGCCGCCGAGGCCACCCGCGAAGATGCTCGCGGCGTTGGGACCGTTGACGACGGCGCCGACATCGAGTGGCCGGGAGCCGTCCGTGCTTCCCTCGAGATTCGCGACCTGGTGCTGCATGCAGTGCGGGAACGTGGTGCCCACCCCCACCATGGCACTGACCCCCCAAGGGTTCCCGCCCAGCAGCCAGCCGCGCTGACGGGTGGCGAAGTCGCTGAACGTCCGCCTTCCGGTGAGCTGCTGGTACTCCGCGGCGGTCGCGACGAGCCCGAACGCGTGCGAGTTGGCGTCGAAGTCGTCGTAGCCGACTCCGGCCGCGAACGGGTCGTGCTGTGCCCGCCGAACACCTGTCCGGAGCTGCGCGCGCAGGTCTTCCACCAGCTGCCCGCGACGCACCGCCAGACCGGCCGTGAGGCCGGTCCGCGACATCGCGCGGGCAAGGTCGGCGTGAGCCAGCGCGCTGGTGTCGTAGAGGTTGAGCGTGTCGCCGGACCTGGCGCGCAGGTACCCGCGTGCCCACCGGGCCGCGTCCCGGACATACGGTCTGGCGCGTCCGCCGAGGCGGTGCAGGGCGAGGGCTATCTCGGCCGCGCCAAGCTCCATGTCGTCACGCCAGCTGCTCTCGGGATAGAACGCGTGCGGGAGGGCAGTCGCGAGCGGCTTCGGCGGCGAGGCGGTGTCGGCGCGGGCGTACAGGAGGCGGGCCTGCCTCAGCTCGCGACGTGCCCGGGCGGGGCGGTTGACGGAGTCCAGCTGTGCGGCCAGGGCGAACGCCGCCGAGACGCGGCCGACAAGGTTGGGGCTGATCGGCCGGCCCGGCCTGGCCGCCTCGAAGACGGGACGGTGCGAGATGAACCGGTCGACGTGGGCGGTGTCGCGGTCGTCGGCCTGGGGCAGCCGCCAGCCGTCGTGGTCTCCGAGGAACGTGCCTTGACGGTTGCCGGAACCGATACCCACCTGCATGTACAGAGTGCCGGACCTCGCGTCCCACATCTTGGAGAGCCACGCGAGGCCGTGCCGAGCCTCGGCCGTGAGAGCCTTCGGCGCGCGCTTGCCCAGCAGCCTCGCGCTGGTGAAGAGCAGGACGTCGTTGTAGGCCGTGCTGTGGGTGAACTTCAGGTAGTCGCCCGCGTCGAACCAGCCGCCTGCCACGTCGACCGGCCCGCCGATCCGGTGCAGGTGCCTGTCGAGGATGAGGTCCGAGCCCTTCGCCATCGTGGGCCACGCGTACACGAGCGCGTGCCTGTCGAGCAGGTGCGAGGGCTTGCGTGGGAGGGTTCCCGAGATGACGTCGCGGCCGTCGCGCTGGACCTGGTCGAAGCGGACCCCGAAGCGGAGCAGCCGGCCGTAGAGCCGGCCCGGCCCCTCGATCCGGAAGAGCGGCGACCGGGCGGTCGCGCTCCCGCGCAACGCCAGGCGGTACCGCCCAGGGGTGGTGAGATTCGAGAACCCGAGGGTGTAGACGGAGCGGAAGCCGGCGTTCCAGTGACCCTCCGGCCTGGCGGGCACCGGGCGCCGGAGAACGACCCGGCCCTTCGCGTCGAGGACCACGAAGGATGCGCCGTCGAGCGGCCTGCTGGTCATGAGTCGTGCCTGCTTGGACTCGTGCGGCAGGTAGCCGAGCTGGTCGACCCGGATGCGGGCCTCCATCCGCTGACCGGTGGAGGCGTGAAGGTGCGGGCCGGATACCGCGGCCGTCGCCTGCAGGGCGACAGCCGCCGTGAGGGTGGCCGCGGCGCCGGCCAACGCCGTGGCGGTACGCAGAGTTCGCATCTCCAGCCCAATCGTCAGGAAACTTTCCTTTTGCATTGGACACCGTTGGGCTCGGCTGCCGCAAGAGCCCGCGCGGAGGTCAGTCGAAGAGCTGCGCGCCGTCGGCGACGACCGTGACGACCCGCCAGGCGGCGTCGAGCAGGACGAGGTCAGCGGCGTACCCGACGCTCAGACGCCCGAGTCGGTGGCCGAGCCCCAGCGCCGCCGCCGGAACGCTGGTCGCGGCGGCGACGGCCACCTGTTCGGGGATACCTGCCTGCAACGCCCCTCGCAACGCCACGTCGAGCGTGATGGTCGACCCGGCGAGGGTCCCGGTGCCCGTCAGCCTGGCGACGCCGTCGGTGACCCTCACCACCTGGCCACCCAGCCGGAAGTCGCCGTCTCCCGCGCCTGTCGCCGCCATCGCATCCGTGATGAGAGCCACCCGCCCGGGTGCGGTGGCGAACGTGAGGGCGACCACTCGCGGGTCGACGTGGTGCCCGTCGTTGATGATCTCCAGGCATACCCGGTCGTCGTCGAAGGCCGCGACAACGGGGCCGGGAGCACGGTGGCCGATTCCCGGCATGCCGTTGTACGCGTGAGTCAGCACGGTTGCGCCGGCGTCGAACGCGGCCCGGGTCCGCGCGTAGTCCGCCTCGGTGTGACCCACGGCCGCGACGACCCCCTGCGTGGTCAGCTGGCGGATCGCGTCGAGCGCACCCGGGAGCTCCGGGGCGATGGTGACCTGACGCAGGGCGCCACCGGCCGCGCCCACCAGGGCGGTGACCTCGTCCAGCCGTGGCGCCCGCAGCACGGCCGGGTCGTGGGCTCCACAGCGGTTCGGCGACAGGTAGGGACCCTCGAGGTGTGATCCCAGGACGAGCGGGTCACGGGCGGCGAGCACCGCCACGTCGGTCAGCGAGCGCGCCAGGCTGTCCAGGTCGCTGCTGGCGAGGCTGACGACCGAGCGCGTCGTCCCGTTTCGCCGGTGAACCGCCAGCGCCGCCTCGATCGCGGGCAGCCCGTCCTCGAACCGATGCCCGGCGCCCCCGTGCGCATGCAGGTCGATGAATCCGGGCGTGAGGGTCATCCCCTGGGCGTCGACCCGGACGACCCCATCCGATGCTCGCGCCCCCACGTCATCGCGCCACGTCGTCCCCGTACCGGTCGCCTCGATGCGCTCACCGGACACGTACACCCAGGCGTCGTCGCTCACGCCTCCTGCGTCGACCTTCCGGGCGTTGTGAACCAGCAGCGACATCTGTCTTGCCACCCTGTCCGAGGCGTCGAGGACATGCGGAGAGCTTGGAGTCCTCGATGCTATCGAAAGCAGCCGCGGTTCCACGCCATCGAGGCAGCCGCGGTCGGTGCCGAACAGATGAGGGCGGGCCGGCGAACAGCCGGCCCGCCCTCACCAACGTCTGCCGCCAGGACTAGCCGAGGGGGGAGACGCTCGCGCCGAGCATCGTGCCGGAGTAGAAGTCGCCGTTCACGCCCTTGATGGTCGGCGTCTTCGCGCTGATCGTCAAAGGAGAGGTGTTGATGATCGCACCGAGACCTGCTGACACGACCTTGGTCCGGGGGGCCAGGTTGTCCACCTGCAAGGTGAGGCCCGCTGAGGTCTTCTTGCACGTCAGCGTGTGCACGTGGCCGTCGGTCACGTTCGTGGTCCCCTTGACGGTGGCGGACACCTTCGAGTCGTCCTTCGCAAGGCAGAACGCCTTACCCCCGGTACTGCTGTAGACGATCTCGAGCTTGTACTCGCCGCCCGCCGTGCTGCTGATCCCCTTGCGGATGAGGTCGTAGTCGGTGCCGCTCGGTGGGGTCCTCGATGTCAGCACCGTGACGCTGTACGAGAAGTCGCTCGTACCAGGGTTGAGGGTGCCCGAGTTCGGCACGACGACCTTGGATGTCGTCCCGTTGAAGGCGTAGCCTCCGCCCGAGGCCGCGGTGATGTTGTACGTCGTGCCGGTGTTGCCGTTGCCGGAGCTGTCCACCATGGTGGAGGGATCGCCCATGCTCCACTGAGCCCCGAACGTGGACGCGGCGGCGGCCGGTCCGGCCCCGAGCGTGATGGCGGCAGCTCCCGTGGCTAAGCCGAGTGCTGCGGTAAGGGTGGCGCGGCGAAACATGAATCACTCCATAGAACGGTAGGCAGGCTTACATCGTCAGGTAACGGAAGGATGCCGGAAAAGTCATGCGATTGCAAAAAATTCACACTTCGCTGTACGCCCCTCACGCCGCGTGCTATTGCGAGCGATACGCCCGCCCCGAATAGCCAGGTATTCCCAGAAAATCCCGCAGTTTGTTTATCGGATAACTCTGGTTAGTGACGTGATAGACGAAGCCGACACGCGGGAGGGCTTGAGCTTCGGTCCTGCGTGACCGGCTCTGTCTCCC
>JAWWPH010000039.1:0-3284 GCA_033850875.1 Nocardioidaceae bacterium
CACGTGAGGACCATCCAGCACTGGATCGACGGCACTGAGACCAAGGGGAGCTCGACCCGTTCGGCACCCGTGTTCGACCCCGCCACCGGTGAGCGGCAGGCGGAGGTCGTGCTGGCCGAGTCCGGCGACCTCGACCGCGCGGTGGCGGCCGCCGCGGCGGCGTTCGAGGAGTGGGGCGACATCTCGATCTCGCGGCGTACGCGCGTGCTCTTCGCCTTCCGCGAGATCGTGAACCGCCGGCAGGACGAGCTCGCCGCAGCCATCACCAGCGAGCACGGGAAGGTGCTCTCGGACGCGCGAGGCGAGGTGCAGCGCGGCCTCGAGGTCGTGGAGTTCGCCTGCGGCATCCCGAGCCTGCTGAAGGGCGAGTACTCCGACCAGGTCTCCACGGGCATCGACAGCTTCAGCTTCCGTCAGCCGCTCGGTGTGGTCGCCGGCATCACGCCCTTCAACTTCCCGGTGATGGTCCCCATGTGGATGTTCCCCGTGGCCATCGCCTGTGGCAACACCTTCGTGCTGAAGCCGAGCGAGCGCGACCCGTCCCCGTCGCTGCTGCTGGCCGAGATGTGGGCGGAGGCCGGCCTGCCGGACGGGGTCTTCAACGTCGTGCACGGCGACAAGGTCGCGGTCGACGGCCTGCTCGACCACCCAGACGTGGCCGCCGTGTCGTTCGTCGGGTCGACGCCGATCGCCAGGTACGTCCACGAGCGCGGCACGGCGAGCGGAAAGCGCGTCCAGGCGCTCGGCGGGGCGAAGAACCACGCGATCGTGCTGCCCGACGCCGACCTCGAGTTCGCGTCCGACCATCTGGCCGCGGCCGCATACGGATCGGCGGGCGAACGGTGCATGGCCATCTCCGCAACCGTCGCGGTCGGGTCGATCGGCGACGAGCTCATCGAGGTGCTCGATCGGCGCAGCCGGGCCGTACGCGTCGGGCCGGGGGCCGAGGCGGGCAGCGAGATGGGCCCGGTGGTCACGCAGGCGTCGAAGGACCGCATCGTCAGCCTGATCACGTCCGGCGAGGAGAACGGCGCCAAGGTCGTGGTCGACGGCCGCGACCTCGTCGTGCCCGGCCACGAGGGCGGCTTCTTCGTCGGCCCCACCCTCGTGGACCAGGTCCGGCCCGACATGGAGGTGTACCGAGAGGAGATCTTCGGTCCCGTGCTGTCGGTCCTGCGGGCCGGCACCGTCGACGAGGCGATCGACCTCATCAACGCCAACCCGTACGGCAACGGGACGGCGATCTTCACCTCGCACGGCGGTGCCGCGCGCAAGTTCGTCCGCGGCGTGAAGGTCGGCATGATCGGCGTCAACGTGCCGGTCCCGGTGCCCATGGCGTACCACTCCTTCGGCGGCTGGAAGAACTCGCTCTTCGGTGAGCACCACGTGCACGGGCCCGACGGCGTGCGGTTCTACACGCGGGCCAAGGTCGTCACGCAACGCTGGCCCGAGCTGGAGCGCGACGCGTCCTTCGACATGCCCACGGCGAGGTAGGGCAGCGGGTCGCAACCCTGGGGGAGCGGGTCCACGGCCGCGCCGATCCGGCCGGCCGACGCGGTCGGAGCGGTGCAGGCCCGGCATGACGTCGTCGGCTTGACGGTCAGGAAAGGCAGTACCTATCATGTGGGCTCATCGGCAATCGATTATCGGTTTTATAGATCCGGAGCGGCGGGGCGCTCCTCGGTCAGAAGCAGGAGAGCTCATGAGGAAGTCCACTAGCCGGGTCCGCCTGGGATCGGTCGCCGCGGTCGCCGCCGCGGCTCTGCTCGCGCTGGCGGGGTGCGGCGGGAGCAACTCGTCGTCGACCTCCTCAGGCTCAGGGCCGACGAAGGCGGCTCCGCCCGCCAAGGCTCCGGCGGGAGCGATCAAGATCGGCGTGCTGACCACGTGTGGTGGCCCGTTCGCCACCTTCGAGGCCGAGTCGCTGTCGGGCGCCAAGTACGCCCTCATCAACGACGCGGGCGGCAAGGCCGTCGGCCAGGGCCCGCAGGACCAGGTGAGCGGAGCGAAGGTCGCAGGCAAGCCCATCTCCATCAGCTACGGCTGCTCCGACGCGACGCCGGACAAGGCCGTCTCCGAGGCTCGCCGGCTCGTGGAGAACGTCGGGGTGAAGATCCTCGTCGGCCCCCTGTCCGGTGACGAGGGTGTCGCCGTCGCGAACTATGCCAAGAGCGTCCCCGGTGTCACCTTCGTCAACGGCACGTCGGGAGCCCAGTCCACGACGCTGTCGGTCAAGGCGCCGAACTTCTTCCGCTTCGGCGGCGACGGTGCGCAGTGGATGGCCGGCCTCGGCACCTACGCGTACAAGACCCTGGGGTGGCGCAAGGTGGCCATCCTCGGTGAGGACTACTCCTACCCCTACACGCAGGCCGCGGGGTTCGTCAGCGAGTTCACGTCGCTCGGCGGCCAGGTGACTGCGCGGGAGTGGGAGCCCCTGACCCAGAGCGACTGGTCGTCGCCGGTCGCGCAGCTGCCCCGCGACGTCGACGGTGTGCTGCTGCTCACCGGCGGTACGAACACGATCGCTGCCGAGAAGGCGTTCATCCAGATCGGCAAGGACCCCGGCAAGTACCTGCTCGGCGGCTCGTCGGTGATGGACCCCACCTCCTTCACCGTCGGCGACCAGCTCGTCGGCCTCACCGGCGGGTCGCCCGTACCGCTGGGCGGCACCTCCTCCGACTGGACGTCCTACATCAACGGGTTCACCAAGCAGTTCCCGAAGGTCCCCGGCGACAGCCTCTTCACCGTGCTCTACTACGACGGCATGGACGCCGTCATCCAGGCGCTCACGAAGGTGAAGGGCGACCTCAGCGGCAACGAGAAGGCCTTCCAGAAGGCCCTCGACGGACTGCAGCCGACGTTCCCCAACGGCAAGGTCAAGCTCGACGCCAACCGCAACTCCGTCCAGCCGGCGTATGTTGTTCAGGTCGTGAAGAACGGCTCCAGCCTGGGCTTCAAGGTCGTCCAGACGGTGCCCAGCGTCGACCAGACCTTCGGGGGCCTGTTCAGCGCCAGCTCGCCGGCACCGAGCCGTACCGAGCCAGCGAAGGCGTCCGGTTCGCCGCCGCCGTGGGCGCAGTGAGCTCGCGCCCGGTGGGCGCGCAGTGAGAGAGAGTTGAGACGGCAATGACGACCGACGCCACCACGAGCACGACCGATCCGGCCGTCAGCAGCAGCGGGGGCGACACGCCTCCGCTGCTGCGCATGGCGCAGACGACGCCGACCCGCCTGTGGAACGACTCCGCCACGCTGTCGGAGCTGTCGGCGGCGATCGGATGGGGCGC
>JAWWPH010000056.1:0-5778 GCA_033850875.1 Nocardioidaceae bacterium
GACGATCGACGAGTGCTGGCCCGCTGTGGTGCCGAAGGGGATCATCGTGCACTGCCACCGGCCATCCGCCGACTGCAACAACCGCTGTCACGTGGTGGCGGACATGTCCCAGATCACCCGCTGACCCTGTCGTCGATGGAGCCCGCGACATCGCCGGGTGCTCGGCCGGACATCCTTGGCCCTCGAGCGGACATCTCTGACCTCTCGGCGGAGCATTTGCGCCCGCTCGACCGGACATTTGCGCCCATTCGACCGGACATTTGCGCCCATTCGACCGGACATTTGCGCCCGCTCGACCGGACATTTGCGCCCGCTCGACCGGGGTTACCAGCCGCTTCCGAAGCAGGTGAACGGCGCCGGCGTATGCGAGCCGACCTCGCGTGTCGCGGCCGCCAGCGCGCGGCTGGGGTTCGCTCCGGCAGCGAGGAGGGCATGGGTCGCCGACAGCACCTCGCATGCCACGTCGTCGTTGACACTCGCGGGTGAGGCGATGACGCACCGGGCCCCGGCGTGCAGCCAGGCGACGGTCATGCCGAGCGTCTCCTCGCCCCACCGCACCGACGAGCGTCCGACCTCGCACGCCGAGAGCACGACCGTCGCGGGGACGGCCCTCAGCCGGTCGATGTCGTACCCGAACAGCGGGCCGTCGGCGAGCTCGAGGGCGGAGAACAGCGGGTTCTCGGCGGCGTGACGGCCGTGCGCCGCCACGTGGAAGACGTCGACGGTCTCGGCGAGGTCGCGTACCGCCACCGCGAGAGCGCCGGCGCCCGAGAGCACGTAGGAACTCGCCCACTGCCCGGCCGCCCGCGTCACTTCCTCCTCGGCCCGCGCGACGCCTGGACCCGCCACGAGGCCGGCCGTCGTCGCCCTGGGCCGCGACGGCCGGGCGCTCAACCAGGACGAGGCCGACCGCGGGACGGTCAGCGGCCGGCCCGCAAGCCCGTCGAGCAGCGCCCACGGGACGGCGGCGAGTGCACCCGCCGGCACCACCGCGACGGGACGCTCATCCAGCAAGGAGCGGATCGGCGCCACGAGCGCGGACGAGAGCAGGTCGAGCCGTCGCAGCAGCGACGCACGGACAGTGGCCCTCAACGCCTCAGGGAGCCTGCTCGCCGCCACGTCGAGGTCGGCCTGCATGCCGTCGAGGAGTGTCCGCACGGCAGCCATGGGGCCGAGCGGGACCAGGCTCGACCGTCCTCCGGCGACGACGAGGGCGTGCAGTCCCGAGCTCGCGGCGAGGTACGCCACCAGCGCGCCGTCGGACCGCTGGAGCTCGGCGACCAGCGCGTCGAGCTCGCAAGGCTCGGTGACCAGGCCGGAGCCTGAGTCGTACCAGGCGCGCCGGCGGACGCGTTCAGTGAGCTCGCTCGCCTCGCGCTCCAGACCGGACGCCGGATCCGAGCCGGCCGACGCGATCATCAGCCGCAGCTCCCGGAGTCGGGTGAGGTCCGCGGCGGCCTCCGCGTCGGCAGGCGGGCGTACCGGCGGTACCCGGCCGGCCAGCGCCCGAGCCCGCTCCGACCACTCGAACACGACCGCGGGCCGGCCGTCGTCGATCGCGTACTCCAGGCCCTGTACCGCCAAGCCGCGCCCGTGCCCGACGAGTGAGCTCTGCAGCTCCAGGCTCCCGAACGACGACTGCCACTCGTGCAGCTCGGCCAGCCCGCGCCGCAGATGGTGTACGACGTCGGCGCGTCTGCCTTTTCGCCGCGCGACCCTCGCCTGCACCTCACGGGACAGCAGCCTCAGCGTCAGCGCGGAGCGCTTGGACACCCTCGCCCGCACGAGTTCGGCGCAGGCCGCGTCGACGCGGCCGCGTTCCGCGAGCGCCCGCCCGGCGTACACGTGCACGGTCGACGCCTCGGTGCGCAGCCCTGCGTTGTGGAGCTGCGTCGCGAGGCGATCCGCGCGTTCCAGCACGCGCGAGCCAACAGACGAGGAGGCGAGCTCCGCCGCTGTCGCGACCGCGTCAGCGCGCAGTGCCCAGCCGACGCTGTCGCGACGCTCGAACCGGCGACGGGCACGTCGACCGACCGTTGCGGCTTCGGCGGGCCGGTCGAGCAGCAGCAGCTTGGCGAGGATGAACTCCGCCTCGCCCTGCTGCTGGCTCAGTCCACGCGAGCCGAAGGCCCGCGCGGCCGCCTGCAGCGACGCCTCGGCGTCGGAGACCATGCCGAGCGCCGAGAGGACCTCCGCCCGATCCTGCTCGCAGACCGCCTCGGACACCCGCGACAGCGGGACCAGCACCCGACGAGCGGCGTCCATCATCCGCAGCGCCGTGATCAGGTCACCCGTCAGCAGGTGCGTGTAGCCGATGTTGTGAGCGATGCGCGCCTGTTGGACGTGGTCACCGGACTCCTCGGCGCAGGCCGACGCCCGCTCGAAGTCCCGCCTCGCGCGGACCGCGTCGCCACGCTGCAGGTACACGTTCCCGCGGTTCAGGTGGACCCGGCACCGCGCCTGGGGAGCCGAAGGCAACAGCCGCAGCGCCTCGGCGAACGCAGCGAGCGCCTCGTCACCCGCACCCGCCCGCATGAGCAGGAGTCCGCGTTGCGACTGCACCAGTCCGACGAGGTCGGGCGGTACCGCGCCGACGGCGAGCGCCTCGTCGCACAGCTCGAGACCCTCCTGCCGGCTGCCGAGCTCCGACGCCACATGGGCGAGGCTCAGCAGGATCCGCGCCCGGGTCTCGTCGTCGTCGCAGCGCTCCAGCGCCGCGTCGAAGAAGCCCCGGGCGCGCTTGTGCCTGCCGGCGTTGCTCGCGAGCAAGCCCTGCTGATGTAGCTCGGCGGCCGTCAGCACGTACTCATTGTGGCCTGACCGGGCCTACCTGCTCTACCGCCGGACCACCCCGGGCAACCGCCGTCACACGCTCCTCACTGTGGCCCGACCGGGCTCACCTGCTCTACCGCCGACCAGCCTCGGGCAACCGCCGCCGCCCGGTCCTCGACAGTTCCCGGCGCGGGCATGGAGTCGAGGAGCGCCGCCGCCACTTTGCCCGCCAGCATGGGGGCGGCGAACGACGTGCCACTCCACAGGGCGAACCCGCTCGTGAAGTCGTCGAGGTCGACCGACTCCCGGACCAGCTTGTAGGCGGTCGTCCGCGCGCTCGGCTGGAGACCGCCCTGGAACTTCGGCATGGTGCTCAGCACCGCCGCGCCCGGCTCGTAGCACCGCACCCACGGTCCGGTGTTGCTGAAGAGGGCGACCGTTGCGTTCGGGTTGTAGGCGCCCACGGACAGGACCGGGAGCGCATCGGCTGGTGGACCTGCCGGCGCGTCGTCCCACGGCGCGAAGGCGGCGGGGTAGAGGGGGCGGGCGGTCGCGTCGTTGCCCGCGGAGCACACCACGACCGTGCCGCACCGGCCGAGCGTCTCGAGCAGGCTCCGGATGGTCGGGTCGTACAGCTCCTCGTCACCCGGGGTCTCGTGGTAGTAGCCGCTCGAGAGGTTGAGCACGTCGACCGGCATCCCGTCGGGCTCACCCTCGGCGTGCCGTCGGACCAGCTCGACGACCCGGGCGAGGGCGTCGGTCCAGTCGGACTCGACGATCGGTCCACTGGAGTTCACCGCGCGCCACGCGACGATGTCGGCGTCCGGGCAGGCCTGGTGGACCAGGCCGGCGATGAAGGTGCCGTGACCTGCCAGCTCGTCGATACCGCCGTCGAGAGGGCCGACGTAGTCCCCACCCACCTCTGGGTCGGTCGCCGCGTCCGTGTAGCCGATGTCGAGGGTGGTGCCGCCGACCTTGAGCCCGACGGAGGTGTCCACGATGTCGTCCAGCCACTCGTGCTCACCACACCCCGTGTCGAGGATGGCGACGACGGGCCTGCGGCGCGCCACGAAATCGCTGTCGGGGCGGCGGTGCGGTGGCGGGCCGACGTACGCGACCGGCTGCCGTCCGCCGTAGCCCGGCGTCCCGTACGAGTCGACCGGGACGCCTAGGAACTCCGTCGAGCTCGGCACGGGGTTGGACTCGTGAAACGGTCGCTTCGCGCGCGGTGCGACGAACAGGACGTGGTCGAGCCCGACTCCCCGCAGGGCCGACTTGCCGTGTGCCCCCCGGGCCTGCTGCAGCAGTACCCAACCGTCGGGTGCGAGCGCGGCGCCCGTCGACTCGACCCGGATGATGCAGCGTGACAGGCCCAACGCCTGGCCACCCGTCGTACGGCCCTGCACGCGGGACTCCGGGTAGGAGCGGTCGAGCTCGATCCTCCATCCGAGCGGCCTCGCAGCATCGCGCAGCAGCCCCAGGACCTCGTCGCGGTCCCGATCCGCGGAGATCACCAGCCGGGGGCCGACGTAGACGGTGGAGCGGGGGACGATCCCGTCGACCGTCAGGGCCGTGCCGGGGTCGAGCACACGTCCGTCGACTTCGGCGAGCACGTGGTCGGGCGGGTACGACGGGTCGCGGTCGGCCCGTCGGTACGCGAGGGAACGGCGGCGCGCTCTGCCGCCACGCTCGGAAGGTTCACTCGGCGCCGCTTGGTCTACCACGGGAATCCCTTCTACAGCTCGAATGTCGGCGTCGCGAATGACTGCTCAGCCGAGTCGGACCCGTCGTCGGACACGAGCCAGAAACGGGTGAGGCCACTGGGCAGGCGCGATATCTCGAAGCGTCCGAGCGCGTCCACGACAGCGGACACCGAACGCTCCGGCTGGGTGGCGGTTACCTGCATCGGCTGCGGCGGGCTCACCCAGCCGTCGACGCGGCGCTGCCCGCCGCTGACCTCGCTGACCCGCAACAGCAGCGAGAACGCTCCGGTGGAGAACGAGATCGTGACGGCTTCTCCGGCGCTACGGGCGCCGGCAAGGTCGCGGCTGCGCTCCACGAGGTGGAGGAGCTCGTACTCGGCGTCGAGGTTCTCGGTCGCCACGGCCACGAGCACCTTGTCGACGAGGGTGGGTGGCACCGGGTCGACGGCCCGCCACATGGCGGCCAGGTCGCCGAGCACGGGGTCGCGGTCAGTCATCGCCTTCTCCCTCCGTCAGGAGCGCCTTGAGCTTCGCGAGGCAGCGGCCCCTGGTCGGGCCGATGCTGCCGATCGGCATGCCGAGCTCGTCGGCGATGCCCGCGTAGTCCGGGCGGTCGTCGAACGCGATGATGCGGAGCAGTCGCTGGCACCGCGGCGACAGCTCCTGGACGCGCTGCCAGAGCCGCTCCTGGTCGTCGTCGGCCAGCACCTGCGCCTCGGCCGTGGCCGCGTGCGGCATCCGCGCCTCGATGACCTCCTCGCCCAGCACCAACGACTTCGTGGCGGTCTTCGACACCCGCCAGGCCTCACGTCGAGCGGTCGTGGTGAGCCAGGCGGCCACTGCCTGCGGGTCGCTGATGGACTCATGACGGCGTACCAGGGTCAACCAGGCGGTCTGGACGACGTCCTCGGCCGCCTCGGCGGGGAGCCCGTAGGACCTGACCACGTGCCAGAGCACCGGCGTCAGGGAGCGGACGAGGTCGTCCAGACCGGTGTGGTCACCGGCCCGCCAACGACGGAAGTGCTCCGCCGACGAGTCCCATACAGACATCCCGGCGGTGGCGTCACGAGCGTTGTGCAGGCTCACGAGCGGACCCTTCGGCTTCCTGATCCCTGTGGACTGCACAGACCTCAGGAGGCCCTCCTCCCGCCGGTGATACCTGCGCGTCCGTGACTGGGCTGATCACGTACCGAGGTGAGAAATCCTAGTCACTCTGCGTCGCATGTCGAGCCCCACAGGTAGTCGACCGGGCCAGGTGAAGAGGTCCCTGCCGCTCCCGTGATACGTCGCACCGAGCGAGTAT
>JAWWPH010000057.1:0-5933 GCA_033850875.1 Nocardioidaceae bacterium
CACAGCCGGGACCAGGGGCAACAGGCTCGCGACGGGGGGCAGCGCGACTCGTCCAACCGGGACGGCTACCGCGACGACGACCGAAGCGGCACCCGCAACAGCCGCCGCCGCAACCGCAACCGCGATCGCTTCCGCGACCGCGACAAGCGTCGCGACACCAACGACTCCGAACCGCTCGTCAGCGATGACGACGTGCTGATCCCCGCGGCCGGCATCCTGGATCTGCTGGACAACTACGCCTTTGTCCGGACCAGCGGATATCTGCCCGGCCCCAATGACGTCTATGTCGCGTTGTCCATGGTCCGCAAGTTCGGCCTCCGCAAGGGTGACGCCATCACCGGAGCGGTGCGGCAGCAGGCTGCCGACGCCGACCGGCGCGAGAAGTACAACCCGATGGTGAGGATCGATACCGTCAACGGCGCGGAGCCCGAGACGGCCCGCAACCGGATCGAGTTCTCGAAGCTCGTGCCCCTGTACGCCCAGGAGCGGTTGCGGCTCGAGACCGAGCCCACCACCATCGCGACGAGGATCATCGACATCGTCGCGCCGATCGGCAAGGGGCAACGCGGGCTGATCGTGTCGCCCTCCAAGGCCGGCAAGACGCTCATCCTGCAGGCGATGGCCAACGCCATCACGACGAACAACCCCGAGTGCCATCTGATGGTCGTGCTCGTCGACGAGCGACCCGAAGAGGTCACCGACATGCAGCGTGCGGTCAAGGGCGAGGTCATCGCCTCGACGTTCGACCGCCCGGCCGAGGACCACACGACGCTCGCCGAGCTGGCCATCGAGCGCGCCAAGCGCCTGGTCTAGCTGGGTCACGACGTCGTCGTGCTGCTCGACTCGATCACTCGCCTCGGGCGCGCGTACAACCTGGCCGCTCCGGCGAGCGGCCGCATCCTGTCCGGCGGGGTGGACTCGTCGGCGCTGTACCCCCCGAAGCGCTTCTTCGGGGCCGCGCGCAACATCGAGGACGGCGGCTCCCTCACCATCTTGGCCACGGCCCTCATCGAGACCGGCTCCAAGATGGACGAGGTCATCTTCGAGGAGTTCAAGGGCACCGGCAACATGGAGCTGCGCTTGCGCCGTGAGTACGCCGACAAGCGCATCTTCCCGGCGATCGACGTGGACGCCTCAGGTACGCGTCGCGAAGACCTCCTGATGAGCAAGGACGAGCTGCAGATCGTCTGGAAGCTGCGCCGCGTTCTGTCGGCTCTCGACGGGCAACAGGCGCTGGAGCTTCTCCTCGAGAAGCTGCGCCAGACCAAGAGCAACGTCGAGTTCCTGATGCAGGTCAACAAGACGACACCGACGGCTTCGGGGCTGCGCAACTCGACCGACGAGTGACAGACACCGGCCCGAGCGCCGGCTCGGGCTGGCCCGGCGGCGGCCACTCGGCGTTGGCGACGGACTCGGGCAGCACGGCAGCGCTGAGGCTGGTCGGAGTCAAGGCGGCTCGGTAAGCGCGGGTTCCGAGCAGACACCTCGGCGCTGGGCCACGGACTCGGGCAGCGGGGCGCGATGGGCGCTTGCTTCGAGCAGCACCGGGGCGCTGAGGCTGGTCCAGAGCCACGGTGTCGCGGTGGCGGGTTCGGGCAACCACCTCGGCGGTGGGCGGCGGACTCGGGCAGCACGGCGCAGTAGGCGGCGACTCGGGTAGCACACCGGCGCTGGGGCTGGTCGGGGCCACGGCGGCGCGTGAGCTGGGGTTCGGAGGCAGCCACCTCGGCAGGTGGGGGACGGGACTCGAGCAGCACGGCGCGCTAGGCGCTGGTGCGGGCAGCATGGCGCCCTGGGCGACGACTCGGGCAGCACGGCGCGATGGCGCTGGTTCGGGCGGCAACCCGGAGCTGACCGGGAAGATCCTGGGCTGGCCGAGTCCTCAGATGCTCGCTCTCGAGGCTGAAACGCCTCTTCATCGGCGTGGGCGTGGCGTCGTCGGGTCGAGGTCAGGCGGCTTCGTCTCGGGCTGCCAGCGCTCGGCGGAGCCGTTGCTGTGGGCTGAGCCACGCCGGGAGGTCGAGCGGGCCGTCGAGCTCACCCGGTGGTCCTGTCCCATACCCCGTCACCGGCGGTGGCAGGGAGGTGTATCGATGTCCGGTCGGCGTCTGCCAGGTGACGGCGCCTTCTGCGTCCCCGGTCACGCGCCAGCCGGGGTGGTGCTTGGCCAGGTGCGAGCGGACGCACAGTCCGTGGATGTTGTCGCGGGTCGTGAGGCCGGCGTCTGCCCGAGCCTGGATGTGGTCGAGGTGTTGGATGCGGGCCTCACAGACCGGCAGCCGGCAACGTCGGTCGCGGCACGAGACCGCATGCGCGAGGGCGGGGCTCGGCGTGTAGCGCGTCGGGTCGGCGACGAGCGTGGCGCCGGTGACCGGATCGCAGAGCAACCGCCGAAGAGTAGGGTCGCCGCCTGCGATGATCCGCTGTGCTGTGCCCGGCGTGATCGCGCCGTAGCCGTCGAGCCATCCAGGCCTCGAATCCAGTCCGAGCAGACTCGACAACGAGATCACGACAGAGACCGACACCGGCCTCGCCGGTGCAGACGAGTGCTCTGGCGCGTCACCGTCGTCTTGTCCACCCGCGGTCGAGGGTCGCGGCATCGGCTCGGGGAAGCGCAGCATGATGTCGACGAAGTTGTCGCATCGCAGCTGGTCGAGGTTGTCTGGAGCGCCGGCCCGGCGTGCCCGTCGGGCGGCGTCGTCGCAACGGGTGAACGCACGCATCGCATCGTCGGCGGGGAGCACGGCCCCGAAGAGGGCCAGCCCGTCGTCGAGCGGCTTGAGATATAGGCGCCGCTCGGCGACGGCTCGGGCCGCTGCGTTCTCGGCGTAGTCATCGGCCTCACTGACGCGCGCCCGCGCGGCTGCGATCGCCCGCCCGGCGGGCTGTTCGACGGCGTCGGACGTCACGGCCTCGTCGATCGCGATGCGGGCGTCGTCGGGGAGCTTGCGGGTTGCTTGAGCGACCATCGAGGCGACCAAGGCACTCACCTGCCCGAGCTCGAGAGCTTCTCGTAGGTCGCGATGAACGCGGTGCAGGTCACGGGCAAGGGTCAGCTGCTGCTGTGCGCGGGTGACCGAGATGTTGAGCGCCAGCGCGATCTCCTCGGCGGCAAACCTGCCGGCCTCGGTCTCCAGACCTCGCTTCAGCCGTCGCAGCGCCGCCCTTTCCGCCGGTGGACGCCCGGCCCACGACGCCTCCACACCGCTGGCCAGAGCTGAGTCTGCGTCGACCCGGGCCTCCTCGAACCGGCGCAGGGTATCGAGCCGCTGCGACTCCACCCACGCTGCGACCCGCTCCCAGGCCATGGCCTGGTCGATCAGCTCGACGGCGGCCGCCGCGGCACTGTCGGCCTCGGGCCAGGCCTGGGCGGCAACTAGGTCAGCCACCAGCTGCGGATCGGGACATCTATCGAACATGTGACCGAATATACGACAGGCCTCCGACAGTTTCCGCTCCAGACAATGCGGTTGGGCGATTCGTGGCGGTCGTCATCGAACAGCGCGGCGGTCCGCTAGGGCGGAGCGGCGGTCCGCTAGGGCGGAGCGGCGTGCCTCGTCGAGCCGAGCCTGGCCGGCGCGCACCGGTTGGGTTTCGGTCAGCCGCTCGAGGGACATATGTGCCCACTCGACCCGACATTCGTGACCGCTCGACCCGACATTTGTGACCGCTCGAGCCGACGTTTGCGCCCGCTCGAGCCGACGTTTGCGCCCGCTCGGGCCGACATCTGCGCCCACTCGACGAAGGGCGCGACGTCGCCGCCACCCCCGGAATTCCACCGACCGGATTCGCGTTACAGATCCTGTCGGTGGCACACTGACTAGTCGGCTCCGGTTCACGCTCTGCGGTTATGCGAGCGACCCGGCGGCCCTGAGACGAGTAAGGACGCACACATGAAAAAGGACATTCACCCCGCGTACGTCGAGACCCAGGTGACGTGTACCTGCGGCAACACGTTCACGACCCGGAGCACGGCGACCAGCGGTTCGATGCATGCTGACGTGTGCTCGAACTGCCACCCGTTCTACACGGGCAAGCAGAAGATCCTCGACACCGGTGGCCGCGTGGCCCGCTTCGAGGCCCGTTACGCGAAGAAGACGGCCGCCCCGAAGAAGGCAGCCGAAGCCAAGTAGCTACCCCGACGCCGGCCCCCGCGATGACGCGGCGGGCCGGCGTCTTCGTTGTGCGGAGCAAGGAAGGCTCACGATGTTCGACAGCGTCGACAGTCTCGTGGCCGAGCACGCCGCGATCGAGGAGCAGCTCGGGCAGCCCGACCTGTTCGCCGACCCGGTGCGTTCCCGTACGCTCAACCAGCGCTACTCGGTCCTGACGGCCGTCGTCCGCGCCTACCACGAGTGGCAGCAGACCGTGGGAGACATCGAGGCCGCGCGGGAGCTGGCGACCGAGGACGAGGCGTTCCTCGCCGAGGCCGAGCGCCTCGACGGGCGCCGCCTCGAGCTGGAGGAGCGCCTGCGGCACCTGCTCGTGCCGCGCGACGCCGTCGACCTGAAGGACGCCCTGCTCGAGATCAAGGCGGGAGAGGGCGGCGAGGAGTCCGCCCTGTTCGCGGGCGACCTGCTGCGGATGTTCGAGCGGTTTGCCGAACGCCGGGGCTGGAAGGTCGAGGTGCTCGACGAGACTCCCAGCGACCTCGGCGGCGTGAAGAGCGCGACGGTGGCGGTCAACGCAAAGGGGACATCGGAGCCCGGCGAGGCGCCGTACGCCCTGCTGAAGTTCGAGGGGGGCGTACACCGCGTGCAACGCGTCCCCGTCACAGAGTCACAGGGTCGGATCCATACGTCGGCCGCCGGCGTGCTGGTGATGCCGGAGGCCGAGCCGATCGACGTGACGCTCGACGAGAACGACCTCCGCATCGACGTCTTCCGGTCGTCCGGTCCGGGCGGTCAGAGCGTCAACACCACCGACTCCGCCGTGCGGATCACGCATGTGCCCACCGGGATCGTGGTGTCGTGCCAGAACGAGAAGAGCCAGCTGCAGAACCGCGAACAGGCGATGCGGGTGCTGCGGGCCCGGCTGCTCCAGCTGGCCCAGGACCGGGCCGACGCCGAGGCCTCCGACGCACGCCGGTCGCAGGTCCGTACCGTTGACCGGTCCGAGCGGATCCGCACGTACAACTACCCCGAGAACCGCATCACCGACCACCGCGTCGGCTTCAAGGCGCACAACCTCGACCAGGTGCTCGACGGCGACCTGCAGGCCGTCGTCGACGCCCTGGTGGCGGCCGATCTCGAAGACCGTCTCGCAGCCGTCGAGTCCACCTCGACGTGACGGAGAAGAACCGCTGGAGCGTGGTGCGGGAGCTGCTCGCCGGCGCGACCCAGCGGCTGCTCCAGGCGGGCGTGGAGTCACCCCGCCACGACGCGGAGACGCTGCTGGCGTGGGTTCTGGGCGTCCCGCGCCAGGGGCTGGGGACGGCCGCGGCGCCCACGCCGGCACAGACCGACGCGTTCGCCGCCGCGCTGGCGCGGCGCTCGTCGCGCGAGCCCCTGCAGCACATCACCGGAACCGCGGGGTTCCGCTATCTCGACCTCGAGGTGGGTTCGGGTGTCTTCGTGCCCCGGCCCGAGACCGAGCTACTTGCTGGTGAGGCCGTGGCGGAGCTTCGGGCCCTCGTCGCAAAGGGGGTGGCCGAGCCTCGCGCCGTCGACCTGTGTACGGGTTCTGGAGCGGTCGCAGCGGCGCTCGCGTCTGAGGTGCCCGAGGCCCGAGTCACGGCCGTGGAACTCTCGCCCGAGGCGTGGGCGTTCGCGGTCCGCAACGCAGGGCCGTACGGCGTCGAGGTCCGACTGGGAGATATCGGCGACTCGGTCGACGACCTGGCAGGGCAGGTCGACGTCGTCACGGCCAACCCGCCGTACATCCCACTCGAGGCGTTCGAGTCCGTGGCCACGGAGGCGCGCGACTTCGAGCCT
>JAWWPH010000076.1:0-12164 GCA_033850875.1 Nocardioidaceae bacterium
GCTGGTGCAGCTGGGAGACACCGAACCGCTCGGCGTCCATCACGACCATCAGGGAGGCGTTGGGCACGTCGACACCGACCTCGATCACGGTCGTGGCCACCAGGACGTCGACGTCCCCGGCGGCGAACCGGCGCATCACGTCGTCCTTCTCGTCCCCGGGCAGCCGCCCGTGCAGGACGAACACGCGGAGCCCCGCCAGCGGTCCCTCGAGGAGCTCGGCGGCGACGTCGGCCACCGCCTTCGGGGGTCGGCGCGCAGGCGAGTCGTCGTCGGGGGGTGGCTCCATCATCGCGGACTCGGGCTCGCCGCCTATCCGGGGACAGACGACGTACACCTGGTGCCCGCGGGAGACGTCCTCCCGGACGCGCTGCCAGGCACGGTCGAGCCACTCCGGTCGCTCGGCTGCGGGCACCACCGTCGTCTGGATCACGGCTCGGCCCGCCGGGAGCTCGCGAAGTGTCGACACGTCGAGGTCGCCGAAGACCGTCATCGCGACGGTCCTCGGAATCGGGGTCGCGGTCATCACGAGGACATGGGGCGGGGTGAACCCCGCCTTCTCCGTCAGGGCCGCCCGCTGCTCGACTCCGAACCGGTGCTGCTCGTCGACGACGACCATACCCAGCTCGGCGAACTGCACCACGTCCTCGAGGAGTGCGTGAGTGCCGACGACTATGCCTGCGGCTCCCGAGGCGGCGTCGAGCAGCACCTGCCTACGCCGAGCCGCGGACGTCGATCCGGTGAGGAGTACGACCCGGGTTGCGTCCTCGTCGCCGCCGAGCATGCCGGCGTCGGCCAGAGGGCCGAGGAGCGAGAGGATGGAGCGGTAGTGCTGAGCGGCGAGGACCTCCGTCGGAGCCAGCAGCGCGGCCTGTCCGGAGGAGTCGACGACCTGAAGCATCGCCCGCAGTGCCACGACCGTCTTGCCGGAGCCGACCTCCCCCTGCAACAACCGGTGCATAGGATACGACCGCCCCAGGTCGGCCTCGATCTGGCCGCCCACCTCCTGCTGTCCGTCGGTCAAGGTGAACGGGAGCGAGCGGTCGAACCGCGCGCGCAGGCCGTCACCTCGTGCCGGCCGGGGCGTGGCGGGGAGCGAGGTCATCAGCTGACGCCGCTGTGCCAGCACCGTCTGGAGGACGAAGGCCTCGTCGAACCGCAGCCGTCGACGGGCCTCCTCCCAGTCGGCCGGGTCTGTCGCCCGGTGGATCAGGCGCAGCGCTTCGTCGTACGACAGCAGCCCGTGCCGCAGGCGGACGGCAGGGGGAAGCGGGTCGGGCACTGGGTCGAGCTGGTCGAGGACGAGGTCCACGCAGTCGTGGATCAGCTTCGACGACACCGACGACGTGGCCGGGTAGACCGGCCACCACCGCTGCTTCTCCTCGCCCTGGAACTCCTCGAGCCCGGCTCCCGTGCCCAAGATCTCGCACGTCGGTGACTGGAGCTCGCGGCGGCCCTTGAAGACGGCGACCTTGCCGCTGAACCAGGCCACGGTCCCCGGCGCCAGCTGGCCACTGCGCCACGGCTGACGGAAGAACGTCATCGCCAGCTGCCGTTGACCGTCGGTCACCACGACCTCGGTCCGGGCCGCCCGGCGGCCGCCGCCCTTCGGCCGGTAGCTGCCCACCTTGACGCTCACCGTCTTGGCCAGCACCGTGACGTGCTCGCCGACCTGCAGGTCGGCGAGATCGGTGAGCCGTCCCCGGTCGGCGAGGCGACGTGGGTAGTGCCCGAGCAGGTCGGCCACCGTGGTGATCTCGAACGCCTTCGCGAGGGCCCTGGCCGAGCTCCCTCCGAGTACCTTGTCGAGCCGGGTCGCCGGCGTCGCCATCACTCCACCCCCATGAGCAACGGGTACCGGTCCTGGCCTCCGGCATACACGACGACGTCGACCATCGGCCGGGTCTCTTCGACGTGGGAGCTGACCCGGCGCACGAGGTCGGCGTCGGCGCCTGCCCCGGAGACGAGCGTCAGCATCTCCCCGCCCGCGCTGAGGAGCCGCTCGACGACACCGATGGCAGTCTGCGTCAGGTCGTCGCCGACGATCGCGAAGTCACCGCCCACGACACCGAGCACATCGCCCTCGCGGCAGGGCCCGGCCGATGTCATCGCGTCGCGCAGTGCCACCGTCACGGCGCCGTCACGCGCATGACCCGCGGCCGACGTCATGTGGACGACATCGTCGTCGAACGAGCGGCCCGGCTCGTGTACCGCGATCGCGGCCAGACCCTGTACCTGCGCACGCGAGGGGATGACCGCCGCCCGCACGCCCACGTCACGGGCCGCCCGGGCCGCGGCCTCGGCGACCGCCACCGTGGCCCCGTCATTGGGCAAGATGATGACCGAGTCGCTCTGAGTCGCGTGGATCGCCTCGAGGATGTCGCCTGTGGAGCAACGACGCCCTGGCCCGGCTTCGACGACGGCGGCGCCGGCTTCGGCGAACAGCTCGGCCAGGCCGCGCCCCGCGCTGACCGCGACCACCCCCCGCCGGCCCGCCGCGGGCGGCGAACCGGCCGCACCGCACCGCGCCGTGGCCTCGTGGTGCTCCGCCAGATGGGTCACCCTCACCCGGTGCGGCCGGCCGGCCTCGATCCCCGCCTCGACCGCGGCGCCGACGTCGTCGACGTGGACGTGGACGTTCCACAGGCCGTCGCCACCGACCACGACCAGCGACTCACCCAGCCCGCCGAGAGTACGACGCAGGCCGTTGACGGCGGCCTCCTCGGCGTCGAGCAGGTACATCACCTCGTACGCGGGTCCCGTGGGCGTCTGCCGGCCGGCGAGGGGAGCGACCGGGCTCGGCAGCGGCCGTGGCCGCCGGGAAGGGCTCGCCGCGGGCCGCCTGCCGGTGAAGGCCTCCTCGGCGGCGTCGAACACCACGCACAGGCCTCGACCGCCCGCATCGACCACGCCGGCCAGTCTCAACGTCTCCAGCTGGTCTGGGGTTCGCTGCAACGCCTCGCGCGCCGCGGCCGCTGCGGCCGTGATGACGTGGGACATCTGCCCCGCGAGCTCGTCCGGTGCGTCGGCCAGGGCTTGCTGGGCAGCATCGGAGGCCGCACCGGCGACCGACAAGATCGTGCCCTCGACCGGCACGGCGACCGCGGCGTAGGCGGCCCGCGCCGCCCGGGTGATCGTGTCGGCGAGCAGCCGACCGGGCTCGTGTGGGTCTCCTCGCAGCAGCTGGTCGGCACCGGCTCGCAGCAGCTGGGACAAGATGACGCCCGAGTTGCCGCGGGCCCCGACCAGGGCGCCCTTCGCGAACACCGTCAGCGCCTCCACCAGGGACACCGGCCGGCTCTCGACCAAGGCCGTACGCGCCGCCTCGAACGTCAGGTACAGGTTCGTGCCGGTGTCGCCGTCCGGCACGGGGTAGACGTTGAGGGCGTCGATCTCCTCGCGCGCCGCTCCCAGACCCGTGAGCGTGAGGTCGCACCACCGCAGTAGCAGGGCGATCTCGGGAGAGTGCGTCACGGGTCCGGACAACCTTCGGCTGGGTCTCGGTGGAGTGGTTCGGCTGTCAGCACCCTAACCTCCGGCCCGAGGGCGGCGTCCGCCTCGGAGCGCGACGTCGGGTGTACGGCGCGGAGTCCGGCGTACGGCGCGGGCTCCGGCGTACGGCGCGGGCCGAGACGTACCGAGCTAGCGGCTGGCGCCGAACGGCTTCACGAACGCGGTCACGAGGCCACCGAGGGAGTCGAGGTGGTACCCGCCCTCCTGGACCAGTACCGAGGGCAGCCCCAGGCCCGCGAGGAGGCCTCCGGCCGAGGCGTACCCGTCGCGGGTGACGCACAGCGGCGACTCGGGGTCGTCGGCGGCGGCGTCGACACCCAGGGAGACGACGAGGGCGGAGGCACCGTGGGCGGCAACCGCCTCCGCGAGCCGCTCGACCGCCGCCACCCACACGTCGTCGCCCGCTCCTGGCTCCAGCGGCAGGTGGAGGGTCGTGCCCGCGCCCTGACCCGTGCCGGTCTCGTCCGCGAAGCCGACAACGTGCGGGAACCAGCCGGCGCCCGGGTCGACGTGGACGGACCCGTAGAAGACGTCGGGGCGCTCGTAGAAGATCGAGGCGGTTCCGTTGCCATGGTGTGCGTCCACGTCGATGATCGCGACCCGCTCGTGCCCGCTGCGACGAAGCGCCTGGGCGGCGGCCGCCGCGTTGTTCAGGTAGCACGAGCCGCCGTAGCCGTTGCGGGTGACGTGGTGGCCGGGTGGGCGACACACGGCGTACGCCGCCGCACGGCCGGCCGTGACGAGGTCCACGGCGGTGAGCGCGCAGTCGGCGGCGGCACGCGCCGCGGGCCAGGTGCCCGGGCCGACGAGCGTCATGGTGTCGTAGCAGTACCAGCCGGCGAGCGCGTGTACGGCCGTCGGCCTGCGGCCCGGGAGTGCCCCCAGCATCGCCGCGGTGGCGAACATGTACGGCACCACCTTGTCCTGCCCGACGAGCTCCGGGATCCCCGAGCGCATCCAGGTGTCGTGAACCGTCCGGAGATGGTCGAGCAGATCCCGGTCATGTACCTCGAGCAGCGCGTCGTCGCCGTGTGGGGCGGCCTCGACCAGGTCCCATCCCTCGTTCGACGTGGCCCCGACGATGCGGTCGACGCGCTCCGGCAACTCGGTCCCGTCGGTGCGCACGCCTACCCAGATCTCGGCGTCCGGGTGGTGCAGCCGGGTGTCGGGCGACCAGACGACGACCGGGAGTGAGCGCGGAGCAGGCATGGCCGCCACTCTGCCAGGATGCAGAGATGACGCGCATCCGAGAGCTCGGCGTGACGATCGGCGTGCTGCCCACGGGGCCGACGAACTCCATCGGTGACGTCGCCGGCGTGGGGGTGGGACACACGACGCTGATCCGCGACGAGGCTCCGCCTCCCGACGGGCGAGGCGTCGCGCGTACCGGCGTCACCGTGATCTGCCTGGCCGAGGACGCCTACCGCCGCCCGGTGCCGTTCGGAGGCGCGGTCCTGAACGGCGCGGGCGAGTGCACCGGATTCATCACCGCGGCCGAATGGGGCATGCTCGAGACGCCCGTCTTGCTGACGTCGACGATGCAGCTCGGGCGCGTCTACGACGCTGCCTGCGAGCTCATGGTGCAGGCCCACCCCGAGGTCGGCGACGACGTCGTGATCCCCGTGGTCGCCGAGTGCGACGACTCCTACCTCAGCAACGCCGCGCGGATGCAGGTGTCGAGAGACGACGTCGAGTCCGCGTGGACTGCGGCTCTGGGGGCGTCGGCGGGCGCTGGGCGCGGCGAGGAGGGCAGTGTGGGCGCCGGCACCGGCATGTCGTGCCTGGGTTTCAAGGGCGGCATCGGGACGGCGTCCCGGGTGACCCCGGAGGGGTACACGGTCGGCGTCCTCCTGCTGGCGAACTTCGGCGACCGCAGCCGGCTGACGATCGACGGGATCCCGGCCGGGCGACTGCTCCACCCTGACCCGTACCCCGAGCCCGACCCGGCCGGGTCCTGCATCGGGGTCGTCGTGACCGACGCACCGCTCGAAGGGGCGTCGTGCGCACGGCTGGCCCGGAGGGTGGGTCTCGGGCTGGCGCGGGCCGGGTCGTACGCCTCCAACGGCAGCGGCGAGATCTTCGTCTGCGCGGCCACCGGACTGCGTCCGCAGGCGCGCGGTGGCCGGCTGAGCGGCGCCGGTCTGGTCGGCGCGGAGCTCAACGACCTGTTCGCCGCCGTGGTGGAGTCCAGCGAGGAGGCGGTCCTCAACGCCTTGTCCGGCTCCCCCACGATGCACGGCCACGCGGGGCACGCCCGTGAGGGTCTCCCCCTTGACGAGGTCCGGGCTCTCGTCGCCGCTCGCAGACCGTGAGCCCGACCGGACACGCTTCCGAGGGTCTCCCCCGTCGGGAACGTCTGCGCTCTCGTAGCGGGCGTACGGCACCCGTCAGCGGAAGTGCTGGTGGCCGCCAGGCTGCTCGTACTCGGTGCCGTCGACGGTCACGGCGCCCGGCTCCCCAGTCTCGGTGACCGTCCCGATCTCGCGCCACTCGGCCGGTAGCTCGGTACCGGAGGGAAACGTCGCGGCGAGGCAGTAGTCGTCGCCACCGGTGAGCACGAAGCTCATCGGGTCGACGCCGAGCGCCGCACCGACGGCGCGAAGTGGGTCCGCGACCTCGAGGCGTTGCGAGCTGATGTCGATCGCGACCGAGCTCGCTGCGGCGATGTGGCCCAGATCCTGGAGCAGCCCGTCGCTGACGTCGATCATCGCCGTCGCGCCGAGGCGGGCGGCCTGCGGCCCGGCACTGTACGGGGGATGCGGCTGGCGGTGCGCCTCCACGACGGCTCTTGGCGACCGGAACCCGCGGGCCAGTACCGCGAAACCGGCGGCCGCCCAGCCCACCCGGCCAGCGAGCGCGACGACGTCCCCCGGCCGCGCGCCGGAGCGGCGTACGACGCCGTGCTCGCAGCTACCCAATGCGGTGATCGCGATGGTGACCAGGTCGGCGGCCGTCAGGTCGCCCCCTACCACGCTGGCGCCGACCTGGGAAGCCTCTGCAGCGAGCCCGTCGGCGAACTGGAGCGCCCACGACGTCGCCAGCCCAGACGGGGCTCCGAGGCCGACGAGCAGGGCCGTTGCCGTACCACCCATGGCGTTGATGTCGGAGAGGTTCTCGGCGGCGGCCTTGTGGCCCACGTCGTCGGCGTTCGACCAGTCCAGCCGGAAGTGGCGGTTCTGGACGAGCATGTCCAGCGACGCGACGACCTCGCCGCCCGGGACCGCGACGACGGCCGCATCGTCTCCCGGTCCGACGTCGACGTGTGCCCCTTGGGCGAACCTCGCGGTCACCGCGTCGACCACTGCGAACTCACCCGCGTCCCCGACCGTCCCGGACAGTCCGAGCGACATCGACACCCCCTCATCTGCCGCAACTTCCGTGCGCGGTCGTTTCGTGACAACCTAACCTGGCGGTACCGTGAACACACCCCGTCACCGGGCCGCTCAATTCTCCAGGAGGTTCGCCCAGTGGTCGTTCAGGCCTACATCCTCATCCAGACAGAGGTCGGGAAGGCAGCCGATGTCGCGTCGTCGATTGCCGAGATCAGCGGCGTGACGCTCGCGGAGGATGTCACCGGCCCCTACGACGTGATCGTTCGCGCCGAGGCGCGCAACGTCGACGAGCTCGGCAAGCTGGTCGTGGCGAAGGTCCAGTCCATCGACGGGATCACCCGCACCCTTACCTGCCCTGTGGTGCATATCTGAGCCGACCGCCCGTCCGCAGCAGACGCCTCCCGCCCGCGATCGTGGGCGCCGGAGGCGTCGTCATGTCTGCCGCCCTGCTCGCCGGATGCGGCGGTGGGCCGGGACCGGTCCACGTAGCAGGCCCGTCCGTGATCGGGTCCGTCCGGGCACAGTGCTTGCGGCTCGTCGCCGCCCTTCCGCAGCACGTGGCCGGCAAGGAGCGTCGAGACGTGACCCCGGCCGGGGCACTGGCCGGCGCCTGGGGCGATCCGGCCGTGGTGCTGCGCTGCGGGGTCCCCCGGCCAGCGGCGCTGCGGCCGACGTCGTACTGCTTCGAGATCGACCACGTCGGATGGCTCGCCACCCAGCACGGCAAGGCGGCGTCCGTGACGTCGCCTGTGCGGGGCACGCTCGACTTCACGACGATCGGTCGGTCGGTGTACGTCGAGGTGAGCGTGCCCGACGCGTACGCGCCGCAGGCCGACGCGCTCGCCGACGTCGCGGGAGCCGTCGCCCGGACGACGCGCCTCCTCAAGCCCTGCTCGTAGACGCCCGGCCGAAGGCCAGCCAAGTCCCCTCGAGAGGCCACAAAAGTCCGGTCGAGAGGCCACAAAAGTCCGGTCGAGAGGCCACAAAAGTGCAGTCGAGAGGCCACAAACGTTGGCTCACGGGATCGGAAACACCGTCCAGTGACGCATTGACCCGGTCGACCGAAGACATGCGCCCGGTCGAGCCGACACATGCGCCCGGTCGAGCCGACATATGCGCCCGGTTGACCGAACATACGCGCCCAGTCGAGCCGACATATGCGCCCGGTCGACCGAACGTATGCGCCCAGTCGAGCCGACATATGCGCCCGGTCGAGCGAACATATGCGCCCGGTCGAGCGGGTCAGCGCAGGCCGGTGGAGCGCTGAGCGGCGAGCGCCACCAGCCGCTCGACGAGCTCGCGGTAGCCGAGCCCTGTCTCGGCCCACATGCGCGGGTACATCGACGACGGGGTGAAGCCGGGCATGGTGTTGATCTCGTTGACGGTCAGCCGGCCGTCGTGGCCCAAGAAGAAGTCGACCCGGGCGAGTCCCTCGCAGCCGAGGGCCTCGAACGCCGCGACGGACTGCCGCTGTACCTCCGCGGCGACGTCCGGTCGCAGGTGCGCCGGCACCTCGAGCGTCACGCCGTCCTCGCCGAGGTACTTGGCCGCGAAGTCGTAGAACGCGTGGTCCCCGTACCCGGTGATCTCGGCGACGACGCTCGCCTCGGGAACCCCGTCGAGTCGTTGCAGTACACCGCACTCCAGCTCTCGCGCGCCGACCGCCGCCACCTCGGCGAGCACCTTCGGATCGAACTGCCGGGCCAGTTCGACGGCCGCGTCGAGCCCGTCGCGGTCGGCGACTCGGGAGATGCCGAGGCTCGACCCGCCTCGGGCGGGTTTGACGAACACCGGGTACGAGAGCGCCTCGACCGCATCCCGGCACGCTGCCGGGTCCACGTCCCACTCCTGTGCCTTGATGACCACGTACGGGGTGACCGGTAGCCCCGAGGCCGCCAGCACGACCTTCATGTAGTGCTTGTCCATCCCCACTGCAGAGGCGAGCACACCCGACCCGACGTAGCGGATCCCTGCCATCTCGAACAGGCCCTGGATCGTGCCGTCCTCGCCCCACGGACCGTGCAACAAGGGGAAGACGACGTCGACGGAGCCCAGCGCCTCGGGCGGACGTCCGGGCTCGGCCACCACGAACTCGCGGCGGGCGGGGTCGTTGCTCACCAGCACCGCTGCGGCGCCCGCGTCGACCTGGGGAACGTGGTCGGCGGTGAGCGCGAGACGCTCGGCGTCGCCCGACTCCAGCACCCACTTGCCCTCGACAGTGATGCCGATCGGGATCACGTCGTAGGCGTCGGTGTCGATGACCTCCAGGACGCTCGCCGCGGTCGCGCACGACACGGCATGCTCGCTCGAGCGGCCGCCGAACACGACGGCGATGCGCGGCTTGGGAGGCGGCTCCATTCGCCGGAGCCTATCTGCTCCACAATGGCTGGCATGCCTTCACACGACGACGCCACACCGCTGAGTCCTGCGACCGTCACCGTCAAGGCGGGCCGACCCGCGCAGACACCGGATGCGCCGCTCAATCCTCCACTGGTGATGGCCTCCACGTACGTGGCGGGCGGCGAGATGGAGTACGGGCGGTACGGCAACGAGACGTGGGAGGCGCTGGAGTCGGTGCTCGGGCAGCTCGAGGGCGGTCGGGCCGTGAGCTTCGCCAGCGGGATGGCGGCGGTCGCCACGGTCCTCGACCTGGTGGCACCGGGCGAGACCGTCGTCGCGGCCAGGCACTGCTACCAGGGCACGCTCGTCCAGCTGGCGTCGCTGGAGCAACGTGGGCTGGTCAACGTGGTGCTCGTCGACATCGGCGACACGGACCAGGTGACGCGGGCACTGACCGACGAGGTGGCACTGCTCTGGATCGAGTCCCCTACGAACCCTGCCCTCGAGGTCGCCGACATCGCCGCGCTCTGCAGCGCGGCTCGCGAGGCCGGGGTGCGAACGGTCGTGGACAACACGTTCGCCACGCCTCTCGTACAGCAACCGCTCAGCCTGGGTGCCGACGTCGTCGTCCATTCGGCGACTAAGTTCATCGCCGGGCACTCCGATGCGATGCTCGGGGTCGTCGTCACGGCCGACGACGACATCTGGCGGGCCGTGGACGGCCGCCGTCGCACCGTCGGCTCCCTTCCCGGCACCCTGGAGGCCTGGCTGGCCCTTCGCGGCCTGCGCACCCTGCACCTGCGAGTCGAGCGTTCGACAGCCAATGCGCAGGAGCTCGTACGCCGCCTCGGCGGCCACCGCAACGTCACGCGCGTGCGCTATCCCGGCTTCGGAGCGATCGTCGCGATCGAGGTCGCCGGAGGGGCCGATGCGGCCGATCTGGCGGTGAGGGCGACCAACGTGTGGGTACACGCGACCAGTCTCGGCGGAGTCGAGTCGTCTCTCGAACGTCGCCGGCGCTGGGCGAGTGAGCCGACGACGATCCCCGAGAGCCTTGTCCGCCTCTCTGTGGGCATCGAGGACGTGGACGACCTGTGGAGAGATCTCAGCTCGGCGCTGGACGCGGTACCGGGAGGGCAGCCGGGGTGAGGCGCTCAGGCCCGTTCGGGCTTGGCCGCGCGTGAGATCAGTCGCGACAGCATCTCCTGCGGCCCCATCTCGCCGCGCACGAGCGAGGCCACCGCTTCGACGATCGGCATCTCGACACCGCTGCGCAGAGCAAGGTCACGGATGGACTCGCATGACCGTACGCCTTCCGCGACCTGCCGCGTCGATGCGGCTATCTCCTCGACGCTCTGCCCCTGACCCAGCTTCTCGCCGAACGACCGGTTCCGCGACAGCGGTGACGAGCAGGTGGCGACGAGGTCGCCCAGCCCGGCAAGTCCCGAGAACGTGTACGGGTCGGCACCCAGTGCCGTACCGAGGCGGGCGATCTCCGCGAGCCCGCGGGTGATCACGGTGGCCGTCGCGTTGCCGCCGAACCCGAGCCCGACCGCCATGCCGACGGCGAGGGCGATGACGTTCTTTGCCGCTCCGCCGAGCTCGCAACCGACCACGTCGGTGTTGGTGTAGGGGCGGAACGCCGGTGTGTGGCAGCGCACCTGCAGGCCCTCGGCCACCGCCTCGTCCGCGCAGGCGATGACCGACGCGGCCGGCTGCCTGCTGGCGATCTCGCGCGACAGGTTGGGACCGGTGAGCACGGCGACCCGGTCTGCTCCGATCCCGGCGACGTCCTCGATCACCTCGCTCATGCGCTTGGCCGTGCCGACTTCCACGCCCTTCATGAGGCTCATCACGACGGCGTCGTCGGGGATGTACTCAGCCCAGTGCTCCAGGTTGGCGCGCAGCGTCTGTGACGGCACGGCCAGAGCCACCACGGAAGCGTCGGCGAGCGCCTCCTGAGGATCGTGGGTCGCGCGGATCGAGTCCGCCAAGGCGATTCCCGGCATGTAGTCGGTGTTCTCGTGCCGGGCGTTGATGGTGTCGCTCAGCTCCTCGCGACGGGCCCACATGGTCACGTCGTTGCCCGCGTCCGTCAGGACGAGTGAGAAAGCCGTGCCCCAGGATCCGGCTCCGAAGACCGCGACCCTGCTCATGCCGGCCCGCCGTCGGGGTCGGCTCGGCGGCGCGGTTCGCGCGGAGGGTACTTGCGTGGCTTGTTGGGGTTCCCGATCTCCGACACGCCCGCGGTCCGCGGGTCGAAGCGCTTCGTGGGCGCCTGCTCCCCCCGGATCTCCTCGAGGAGCGCAGTGATCGCCGCCATGATGCGCTCGGTGGCGATGGCCAGCAGCTGGGTCGTGATCTCCTGGCCCTGCAGGTCGTCGAGATCGACCGGCGGTCCTGCGGTGATCCGCATCACCTTGCGCGGCAGCAGTCTGGGCCGGCGCGCGTACGGAGCGAGGATCTCCTGCGGGCCCCACTGGGCACAGGGGATGACCGGGCACTGTGTGGTGAGCGCGATGCGTGCCGCACCGGACTTGCCGATCATCGGCCACATCCCCGGATCCCGCGAGAGCGTGCCTTCCGGGTACACGACGACGCACTCACCCTTCTCGACGGCCGCGACGGCCGCGCTGAACGCCTGGGCGGCATCGTCAGAGAGCCGGTACACGGGGATCTGCCCCGCGCTCGTGAGGATCCGGCCGGCAACCGGCACCTTGAAGACCTCGGCCTTGCCGAGGAAGCGGGGGATGCGCCCGTTGTCGAACAGGAAGTGCGCGAACGGCATCGGATCGACCTCCGACACGTGGTTCACCGCCACGACGCAGCCCCCGCTGGCGGGCAGGTTCTCCGCGCCACGCCAGTCGCGCCTGGTCAAGATCATGAGCGGGCGCCGCAGGACCGTGACGACGAACCCCATCGCCCAGCCCAGCTCGGCCCGCGGCACCCGCCTGGACGTGGTCACGGAGCTCCACCCCGTGC
>JAWWPH010000080.1:0-3493 GCA_033850875.1 Nocardioidaceae bacterium
GCGGGACCGTCACGTGCGACTCGTCGAGCACCAGCATGAAGTCGGCCGGGAAGTAGTCGAGCAGACAGCTGGGCGCGCTGCCGGGGGCTCGCCCGTCGGTGTGCCGGGAGTAGTTCTCGATGCCCGAGCAGGTGCCGATCTGGCGCATCATCTCGATGTCGTAGGTCGTACGCATCCGTAACCGCTGCGCCTCCAGCAGCCGACCGCCCCGCTCGAGCTCGGCGAGCCGCTCCTCGAGCTCGACCTCGATGCCGGCGATCGCCCGCTCCATCCGCTCGGGGGCGGTGACGTAGTGGGTCGCGGCCCCGATGTAGATCTCCTTCTCCTCGCTGAGGACCTCCCCCGTCAGGGGGTGCAGGGTCATCAGCCGCTCGATCTCGTCGCCGAAGAACTCCACCCTGATGGCGAGCTCCTGGTAGACCGGGAAGACCTCGAGCGTGTCGCCCCGCACCCGGAAGGTGCCTCGGGTCGCCGCGAGGTCGTTGCGCGCGTACTGGACCTGGACGAGCTTGCGCAGCAGCCCGTCGCGGTCGGTCTCGGCACCCACCTCGACGTGGATCATCCGGTTCATGTACTCGTCGGCAGAGCCCAGGCCGTAGATGCAGGAGACGGTGGAGACCACGATGACGTCGCGTCGCGTGAGCAGCGACCAGGTGGCGGAGTGCCGGAGCCGCTCGACCTCCTCGTTGATCGAGGAGTCCTTCTCGATGTAGGTATCGGTCTGCGGGACGTAGGCCTCGGGCTGGTAGTAGTCGTAGTAGGAGACGAAGTACTCGATCGCGTTGTTGGGCAGCAGCTCCCGGAGCTCGTTGGCGAACTGCGCCGCCAGCGTCTTGGTGGGCAACATCACGAGGGTCGGCCGCTGCACGCGCTCGACCAGCCAGGCGACGGTGGCGGTCTTGCCCGTGCCGGTGGCGCCGAGGAGGACGCTGTCCTTCACCCCGTCGTTGATGCGGCGCTCGAGCTGGTCGATCGCCGTCGGCTGGTCGCCGGAGGGCACGTAGTCGGAGACCACCGTGAAGGGTGCGACGGTGCGGGCGAGATCGTTCACAGGCCTCATACAACGAGCCTACGGGTTGGCTCCGACAGTTCTGCCGCCTCGGATCATGGCGGGATCGCCGTCGGAGGGTCAGGGCGGCTCCAGCCGGCTCGGCCGGAACGTGCGCCGTACGTGCTCGCGAGCGGCGGCGAAGCCCACGGTCAGCACGACGGAGCCGAGCAGTACGGCCCCCACGGTGTCGGTGAGCCAGTGGAAGTCGCCCAGGACGGCGCTGATTCCCGAGAGTGCGCCGACTCCGAAGCCGGCGACCTGGCCGGCGAGGGTGGCCTTGTCGAGCCAGCGTACGGATCCCCAGCAGGTGACGGCCAGGAACGCGACGGTCCCGGCGCAGACCGCCGAGGTGGCGGTGTGACCGGACGGGAAGTATCCGGGGTAGCCGTCGAGACGCGCCCGGCTGCCCGGGCCGGGGCGTCCGACGGCGGCCTTGAGCAGCAGCACGATGAGCTCGACCGACACCAGGTTGCCGACGGCCAGGACGACCGGCCAGAGGCGCCAGAGCACCTGCGCCGCGATCAGTGCCGCACCCAGCATGAGCGCCGTCGCCGTGCCCACCTCGCCGAGGTTGTCCGGAGGGGTCATCCACCCCGGCGTGTGGGGTGAGCGACGCTGGAGCTGGTCGCGTACGGCGTGGTCCAGATGGTTGAGCGGCCCACCGGTGAGGATGTCCGCGGCCAGCAGCGCGACCACCAGCAGGCAGCAGAACACCCACTTCGCCTCGCCACGGCCGAGTGCGAGGTACCGGCTCATACGGGCAGGTGTCGCCGCGGTGCCATCCGCGGGCCGCGGCGTGGTACCCCGCCCAGGCGCGTCGTGACGACGTGCTGGACCCGGTACCGGTGCGGCCGCTCGCCCGCCAGGAGGTCGCGCAGCTCGTCGTCGGTGACGGGCGCACCGGTCAGGGCCCAGCCGATGTGGGGGGCGACGTGGAAGTCGCCGAAGCTCACGGCGTCGGCATCGCCGTGTGCTCGCTGCCGGACCTCCGCCGCCGTCCAGACGCCCACGCCGGGCACTGACATCAAGGCTCGCTCGGCCTCCGCCGGCGTCGCGTCGAGGGTCCGCTCCAGCGCCGGGGCCACTCTGCTCGCCCGGACGATCGTGCTCGAGCGGGCCCCGTCGACCGAGCAGCGCAACCACTCCCACGACGGGATCCGGGCCAGGGCGTCAGCGGCCGGCAGGCAGCGCATGCCGCGGTCACCGCCCGGGCCGGGAGCCCGCTCACCGAACCGGTACAGCAACCGCCGCCAGCCCGCCCACGCCTCCAGCCCGGTCACCTTCTGCTCCAGCACAGCGGCGACCAGGGCCTCCAGGACGAGTCCCGAACGGGCAACCCGCCAGTGCGGGTTGCGGGCCCAGGCGCTCCGGACCCGCTCGTACCCGGACTGGAAGGACCCGACGTCGTCCGCGGCACCGAGCAGCAGCGGTGCCTGGTCGAGCATCCAGCCGGCTCCGCTCCCCCATGCCTCGAAGTCGACCTCCCCCTGGGCGGGCCGGGTCACGATGCGCAGGGTGACGGCCCCGGCGGGCGTCATGGCCGCTCTCCAGACGCTCCCGTCACCGTCGCGTCGAAGGCTCGGGTCGCCAGCACCCCGCCTCAGCGGCCGCAGGATGTCGAACGGGTCGCAGGGCCATCCGGGACGCCAGGTGCGCTGCTGTGACACTTCCGGCGACGGCACCGGTCCAGGCTAACCGTCCGGTCCGACGGCTTCGGTCAGCCGGCGCCGGTACGGGCGCGTTGTCGGTCGCACCCGTCAGACTGTGCCCCGTGCTCCTCGATGCGGTCGTCGTCACCTCCCGGTCAGTGGCATCGACGCGCTCGCGGCTGACGAAGCGTCAGGCGCTTGCCTCCCTGCTCGCCGCCGCCTCGCCCGCCGACGTCGAGATCCTGGTCGCCTACCTCGCCGGAGAGCTCCGCCAACGTCGTACCGGGATCGGCTGGGCTCTACTCCGTTCGCTGCCCCCACCCGCCGGCGATCCGACGCTCACCCTGCTCGACGTCGACACCGAGCTCCAGCGGATCAGCGAGCTCACCGGGCCGGGCTCGGCCGGCCTGCGCACCGATGCCGTCCAGCGTCTCTTCGCCCGCGCCACGTCGGCCGAGCAGGACTTCCTGCGCCGGTTGATCTCCGGCGGCATCCGACAGGGCGCGCTCGACTCCGCCATGCACGACGCGCTCGCGGAGGCGACCGGGATTCCACTCTCGTCGATCCGTCGAGCCGTGATGCTGCGAGGTGCGACCGGGCCCGTCGCCGCCGCGGCGCTCTCGGGAGGAGTAGTGGCTCTCGAGGCGTTCCGGCTCGAGGTCGGCCAGCCGGTGCTGCCGATGCTCGCGTCGACGGCCCCCGACCTCGCGGCCGCCCTCGTCAAGCTCGGTCCGGGGCAGGAGGTGGCCATCGACACCAAGCTCGACGGTATCCGGATCCAGGCCCACAAGGA
>JAWWPH010000092.1:0-4700 GCA_033850875.1 Nocardioidaceae bacterium
AGGCCGGCCTCGGCTTCACCGGCATCGCGGTGGCGCTGCTGGGCCGCAACCAGCCGGTGGGCATCGTCTTCGGGGCGGTCCTCTTCGCGTTCCTCGGCGAGCAGGCGAACCAACTGACCTTCGAGACCGACATCTCCGTGAACGTCGTCCAGATCACCCAGGGCACCATCGTGCTCACCGTCCTCATCGCGTACGAGATCGTCCGGCGGTATCGCATCCGGCTCGAGCAGTCGTCCGTGGGGGCCTCACCTCCTGCGGGTACCTCGCCCGAGCCGACGTCGGTGGCCGCATGACGACCGTCACGAGCCCACCAGAGGCGCGGCGGATGCGCACGGCGCAGTTCGCGAACACGTGGCTGCTCCTCGGCATCGGCGCCATCGTCTTGGTGTCGGCGGTACGCATCATCACCGGCGCCGACGGCATCGACTCGCCAGGGACCATTCGTGCCGCGGTCATCGCAACCTGCCCGATTCTGATGGCGGCGCTGGGCGGGCTGTGGAGCGAGCGTTCCGGCGTGGTCAACATCGGGCTCGAAGGACAGATGATCCTGGGCACCTGGGGTTCGGCGTACTTCACGTACTACTACGGCCCGTGGGCCGGCGTACTCGGCGCGGCCGCGCTCGGTGCGATCGGTGGGCTCCTCCACGCCTTGGCGACCGTGACGTTCGGGGTCGACCACATCGTGTCTGGTGTGGCCATCAACCTCATCGCGGCCGGCGCTGCGCAGTTCCTCGCCGAGACGTACTTCACCGGTCTGGAGGGCGGTGGGTTCAAGCAGCTGACGGGCCTCGACCAGCCTGGAACCCTGACGATCCCAGGGCTCTCCGACGCCATGAACAGCATCTCCGAACGCAACTGGTTCCTCGTCTCCGACGTCGCGTCGCTCATCGCCGCGGTCACCGCGGGCCTGTCGCTGCTCACGGTGCTCATCGCGGCCCTCGTCGTGGCGTCGGCCTGGGTCCTGTGGCGGACGTCCTTCGGCCTGCGCCTGCGCTCGTGCGGCGAGAACCCGGCCGCAGCGGAGAGTCTCGGGATCAACGTCTACCGGTACAAGTACATCGCCGTGATCGTGTCCGGGGCGATGGCCGGGATCGGCGGCTGCTTCCTCACGCTGGTCTCCTCGAGCGGCTTCACCGTCGGGCAGACGGGCGGGCGGGGCTACATCGGCCTCGCGGCCATGATCTTCGGCAACTGGCGCCCCGGCGGCATCGTCCTCGGTGCGCTGATGTTCGGCTACACCGACAGCCTCCAGCTGCGAGACGCGGCCTCGGTCCACGCGCTGCTGCTGCTCGTCGCGATCGTCCTGATAGGGGTCTCGGTGTGGCGGGCCCGTACTGCGCACCTGACCGCTGCCGCCGTCATGGGAGCGCTGGGAGTCGGCTTCCTGGTGTGGTTCCTGCTCAGCAACGAGGTGCCTCGCGACTTCACCGGCATGACGCCCTACGTCGTCACGCTGCTGGTGCTGGCCCTGGCGGCTCAGCGGCTGCGGATGCCGGCCGCCGACGGGCTGCGATATCGACGTGGGCAGTCGGTCTGATGTCACAGGAGATCGACTGGCCGCGGCTTCGCGATGCTGCCACTGAAGCGATGCACCACGCGTATGCGCCGTACTCCAACTTCGCCGTCGGCGCGGCGGCGCTCGTCGACGACGGTCGGGTGGTCGTCGGCTGCAACGTCGAGAACGCGTCGTACGGGCTCGGCCTCTGCGCGGAGTGCGGGCTCGTGTCGCAGCTGCACAGTACGGGCGGCGGGCGGCTCGTCGCGCTCGTCTGCGTCGACCGTTCGGGTGACGTGCTGATGCCGTGCGGTCGCTGCCGGCAGCTGCTGTGGGAGAACGGCGGTCCGGCGATGCTGCTGGAGACCGCGGGCGGGGTGCGCTCCATGCAGGACGTCCTGCCCGACGCCTTCGGACCCGACGACCTGACCTCGAGATGAGCAGTCGCCCGCGCTGCGAGCTGGACTTCACGTCCGCAGAGTTCGTCCGCGACCCCTACCCGGCCCTGGCTGCGCAACGCGCACTCGGGCCGATCGGGTGGCACGACGACCTGCAGCTGTGGGTGGTCGTCTCCCACGAGCACTGCAGCGCTTTCCTGCGCGACCGGCGCCTCGGTCGCATCTGGAGCGACCGGCAGCCCGCCGAGCGCTACGCGCCGTTCAACCTGCTGCACCGCAACCAGATGATGGAGAACGAGCCGCCGAACCACTCCCGGCTGCGACGCAAGGTCTCGGCCGCCTTCGCCCGCGGGCACATCGAGCGGATGCGCCCGCGCGTGGTGGCGCTGGGCGCCGCGCTGCTCGACGAGGTGGGCGGCGAGCAGTTCGACGTGCTCGCGGCATACGCCGAGCCGTTGCCCGTACAGGTCATCGCCGAGCTCCTGGGAGCGCCCGGCGCGGACGTCGCGCGCCTGCGCGCCTGGTCGCAGGCGATCGTGCGGATGTACGAGCCGACGGTCCCGCCCGAGGACGACGCTGCCGCGGTCACGGCGAGCATCGAGTTCGGCGACTACATGCGCGACCTCGTCGCCGAGCGCCGGACGCACCTGCGCGACGACCTGCTCAGCGACCTGATCGAGGCGCAGTCCGGCTCCGACGGGCTCACCGACGACGAGGTACTGGCCTCGGCGATCCTGCTGCTCAACGCAGGTCACGAGGCGTCGGTGAACGTGTTCGGCAACGGCCTCGCGTCGCTCCTGAGGGCCGACGGGCAGTGGTCGCGGCTCGTCCGGCGGGAGGTACCGGCGGAAACGGTGGTCGAGGAGATGCTCCGGTACGACTCGGCGCTGCAGCTCTTCGAGCGGACGGCCACGACGGACGTCGCGGTGGCAGGGCAGTCGATCCGCGAGGGTGAGCGGGTGGCCGTGCTGCTCGGGTCGGCGAACCGCGACGAGTCCGTGTTCGACAGTGCGGAGACGTTCGACGCGGGGCGCGACCCCAACCCGCACCTCGCGTTCGGGGCCGGTCTGCACTTCTGCCTCGGTGCGCCGCTGGCGCGGATGGAGCTGGCCGAGTCACTGCGGCTGCTGAGCGCGACGTACCCGGACCTGACGCTGGCAGACGCCGCGGAGCTGGAGCGGCGTCCGACCTTTGTGCTTCGCGGGTACAGCAGGATGCCCGTAGTTGCGGGAACGAGAGAGAAGGTGCGAGGTGGCTGAGGCGTTCGACGCGGTCGACGTGATCGTGACCAAGCGAGACGGCGGTGAGCTGTCGGACGAGCAGATCGACTGGGTCGTGGACGCCTACACGCGGGGAGCGGTGGCCGACGAGCAGATGTCCGCGCTGGCGATGGCGATCCTGCTCAACGGCATGAGCCGGGGCGAGATCAGCCGGTGGACGACGGCGATGATCGCAAGCGGGAAGCGCATGGACTTCTCGTCCCTGTCGAGGGACACCACCGACAAGCACTCGACCGGCGGCGTGGGTGACAAGATCACCCTGCCGCTCGCGCCGCTGGTGGCCGCCTGCGGTGTGGCGGTGCCCCAGCTGTCCGGCCGCGGTCTCGGGCACACCGGTGGGACGCTCGACAAGCTCGAGTCCATACCGGGCTGGAGGAGCGACCTGCCGTACGAGTCCATGCTCGAGCAGCTCGAGTCCGTGGGGGCCGTGATCTGTGCAGCGGGGTCGTCGCTCGCGCCCGCGGACAAGAAGCTGTACGCACTGAGGGACGTGACGGGCACTGTCGAGTCGATCCCCCTGATCGCGTCGTCGATCATGAGCAAGAAGATCGCCGAGGGCACCGGCGCCCTGGTGCTCGACGTCAAGGTCGGCACCGGCGCGTTCATGACCAACCTCGACGACGCCCGGGAGCTGGCCGAGACGATGGTCCAGCTGGGCACCGACGCGGGCGTGACCACGGTGGCTCTGCTTACCGACATGTCCACCCCGCTCGGGCGTACCGCCGGCAACGCCGTCGAGGTACAGGAGTCCCTGGACGTCCTCGCCGGTGGCGGTCCGTCCGACGTGGTGGAGCTGACGCTGGCGTTGGCCCGGGAGATGCTGGCGGCTGCCGGCCACGACGACGTCGACCCCGCCGACCGGCTGGCGGACGGCTCGGCGATGGACGTCTGGCGCTCGATGATCGCCGCGCAGGGCGGAGACACCGACGCCGAGCTGCCGAAGGCGAAGGAGAGCTCCGTCGTGCCGGCTCCGTCGACGGGCGTGCTCACGCGCCTCGACGCCCGGGCCGTCGGAGTGGCGGCCTGGAGGTGTGGGGCCGGGCGCAGCCGCAAGGAGGACCCGGTACAGGCGGGAGCGGGGGTGGTCATGCACGCCAAGCCCGGCGATCGGGTGCGCGAGGGGGAGCCGCTGCTGACGCTGCTGAGCGACGACGCGGACCGGTTCGCCCGCGCCGAGGAGGCGCTGGCGGGAGGGTACGACGTCAGCGACTCCGAGGACGCCCACCGGGCCGCCGTCGATGTGGTCCTCGACCGGATCCAGGCACGCTAGCCGAGCGGGCGAAGATGTCCGCCCGAGAGGCCACGAATGTCGTGCCGAGAGGCCACGAATGTCGGGCCGAGAGGTCACGAAGATCCTGCCGGTGGGCGAAGCGTCCACTCCCGTGCGGCCGCACGTGCTGGGGACGTCGCCACGTCAACTGCGGGGCAACGCGCTGCGGGCCGGGAGCCGGCACTTTGCGCCCGCTGGACCGACATTCCTGACCGCTCGACCGGACATTCCTGACCACTGGACCGGACATTCCTGAC
>JAWWPH010000107.1:0-3610 GCA_033850875.1 Nocardioidaceae bacterium
ACCCCGCCGAGTGCCGGACGCTACTGGGAAGTGGGAGACTCCGATGGCTCGTGTGGAGACCGGGCAGATCACCACGGACATCCCCGCGCGGATGGACAGGCTGCCGTGGGTTCGCTGGCACTGGCTCATCGTCGCGGGCCTCGGCACGGTATGGATCCTGGACGGCATCGAGGTGACCATCGTCGGTTCGATGTCGACCGCCCTGCAGAGCCATAGCACCGGTCTGGGATTGAGCGGCTCCGGTATCGGCTTCGCGGGAGCTGTCTACGTGGCCGGCGCCTGCCTGGGTGCGCTGTTCTTCGGCCAGCTGACCGACCGGTTCGGGCGCAAGAAGCTGTTCATGCTCACGCTCGCCGTCTACACGGTTGCGACGGTGTTGACGGCGTTCTCCATGAACCCGATGTGGTACTACGCCTGCCGCTTCCTCACCGGCACCGGTATCGGCGGTGAGTACGCCGCCATCAACTCCGCGATCGACGAGCTCATCCCTGCCAAGTACCGGGGACGGGTCGACATCGCGATCAACGGGTCCTTCTGGGTCGGCGCGGGCGCCGGGGCCCTGTTCACCATTCCGCTGCTCGACCCCACAGTCATCGACCAGGGCATCGGCTGGCGGCTGGCGTTCGGGCTCGGCGCCGTCCTCGCGTTGGGTGTCCTCCTGGTGCGGCGCAACGTGCCCGAGAGCCCGAGGTGGCTCTTCATCCACGGCCGCGAGGACGAGGGCGAGGCGATCGTCCGCGACATCGAGCACACGGTCGAGACGGAGTCGGGCAAAGACCTCCCCGAGGTCTCGGACACGATCACGATCCGCCAGCGCAAGACGATCCCGCTCACCCTGATCGCCAAGACGGTGTTCACGATGTACCCGCGACGGACCGTGCTGTGCCTGTCGCTCTTCGTCGGGCAGGCCTTCTTGTACAACGCCTTCTTCTTCACCTACGGCGACTCCCTCAGCACCTTCCTCGGCGTGACGCAGACCGGCTACTACATCGCGGCGTTCGCCGCCAGCAACTTCCTCGGTGCGCTGCTGCTCTCGCAGCTCTTCGACAGTGTCGGTCGGGTCAAGATGATCGCCGCGACGTACATCGTCTCGGGTGTCCTGCTGGGGATCGCCGGCTTCTACCTCGGCTCGTTCACCGCGTTCACCCTGACGCTGATGGGCATGGTCATCTTCTTCTTCGCCTCCGCAGGCGCGAGTGCCGCCTACCTGACCGCGAGCGAGGTCTTCCCGATGGAGACCAGAGCGCTGTGCATCGCCTTCTTCTACGCCATCGGCACGGCCGCGGGCGGCATCAGTGGACCGCTGTACTTCGGGCACCTCATCGACTCCGCCACCGCCAGTGGCGACATCAGCGGCATCGCCCCCGGGTACTTCGTCGGCGCCGTCTTGATGCTGGCGGGCGGAATCGTCGCCATCTTCCTCGGCGTACACGCCGAGCAGAAGAGCCTCGAGGACATCGCGACCCCGCTCACCGCCCAGGACGCGAAGGCCCCGCCACAGAGCGAGAGCTCGGCGGCACCCGCGCCGGCGTGATGCGGAGGCGACCAGCGTGAGCACCCCCTCACCTCCCGGAGAGGACGACGACGCAGGGCGCGGCTTCGGCGCCGAGCCGCTTCCGGCGTACGACTCCGCCCGGTATCCCTCGTACCCTGACTCGGCAGGCGACAGCTCGGCACCGCCACCGCCGGCTCAGCCGCCGTCGATCCGCAGAGCCGTTCGGTTGATGCAGGTGGGCGCGGCGCTCAGTCTGCTGTCCCTGGTCATCACGCTGGCCACGGTGTCGTCCCTCAAGTCGCACCTGCGCGAGCAGCTCAGGCAGTCGAACACGACACTGTCGACCAGCGACTTCAACGCCACGTACCACGTCGTGGTGGCGAGCGCAGTCGTGGGATCCCTGGTGGCGGTCGCCCTGTGGCTGTGGATGGCGTGGAAGAACGGACAGGGACGCGCCTGGGCCCGGATCGTCTCCACCGTCCTCGGCGTGATCAACCTGGTGTCGAGCGTGTACACGATCTCGGCCGGGCACTCGCTCGCGGTCAGTGATCTGCTCACGGTCGCCGACCTGGTCCTCGCCGTCGTGATCCTGGTCCTGCTCTGGCGGACCGAGTCGAGCGACTTCTACGCGGCGTCCGCGCGGGCGGCCCGCTAGCTGAAAAGCCTGCGGCCGAACCAGTCGCCGACCTTCTCGACCCCTCCCGGACAGGCGTACAGCCCGCTCGAAACGTGCTTGATGTACTCGTTGAGAAGGTCGTCGGCGCCGAGGCGCCGCTGCAGGGGCACGAACTGCTCGTGGGCGTTCTTCTGGTAGGCCAGGAAGAACAGGCCGGCGTCGATCTGACCGGTGGTGGGATCGATCCCGTCGGCATAGTTGTAGCCGCGCCGCAGGAGCTGGATGCCTGAGTTCCGTTCCGGTGAGGCGAGGGAGACATGCGCGTGCTCGGGTATGACGAGGTCGCCGTGCCCGTCGCGCCGGCTGAGTCGGAGGGGGTCGTGCTCATGCCGACCGGACAACGGCGCCCCGACCTCCTTGGTCCGCCCGATCACCCGCTCCTGGTCGGCCAGCGAGTCGGAGTCCCACGCCTCGATCTGCATGCGGATCTTGCGCATCACGAGGTAGCTGCCGCCGCGCATCCAGTCCTGGTCGGTCTCGTCGCCGACCCATACGAAACGTGACGTGGAGTCAGCGTCTTCGACCTTGATGTTGTTCGTACCGTCCTTGAACCCCATCAGGTTGCGCGGTGTCTGCTGCGCGCGGCTGGTCGCCGACGCCCGACCGAACCCCACCTGGGACCACCGCAGCATCGCCGTACCAGCGGCGATGCGAGCGAAGTTCCGGATGACGTGGAAGGCCACCTGCGGGTCGTCGGCGCAGGCCTGGACGCAGATGTCGCCGCCGGAGATCTGCTCATCGAGCACGGCGTCGCCCGGGAGCTCGGGAAGGGGCGCGAGCGCCGCCGGCCGTCGCGCACCGAGGCCGAACCGCTCGTCGAACATCGACGGGCCGAAGCCGACGGTGACCGTGAGCCGCTGTGGTCCGATGCCGAGCGCCTCACCGGTGTCGAACGGCGGTGCCTCGGGTCGGATCTCCGTCGGCCCGATCAGCTTCCCCTGCGTCATCAGGGCGGCAGCCGCCGACCACTGCCCGAGCATCGCCTTGACGGCGCCGACGTCGGACGTGGTCAGGTCGAACGCCGCGAAGACCAGTCGGGACTGCTGGGGCGTCGTGATCCCCGCTTGCCGTGGCCCATAGAAGGGGACGGTCGACTCCGCCGATGTACCGGACGTCTCCCTGGGAGCGGCTCGGTCGACGCCGTACGCTCCTCCCGCGCCGAGCACCACGCCGGTACCGACGAGGCCTGCGCCACCGAGGAGGCGACGACGGGTCAGCCGCACTCTGTCGTCGCTCAACTTGCGGCCGCCACCTTCGCCGCGGCACTCGACAACGGCTCCTTGACGGCCAGGACGGCAGCCGACATCTTCTGCTTGTCGGCGTCCGTCAGTCGCTCGTAGGGCACGAAACCGCCGACCGCGGCTGCGTCTCGGTAGTGGTCGAGCAGCTGCGCTATGGACCGGAACCGGCTCGCGATCTCACCGGACAGGCTGGGATCG
>JAWWPH010000138.1:0-10950 GCA_033850875.1 Nocardioidaceae bacterium
TACGAGACGGTGGCCGGCTACATCGTCCAGCAGCTCGGCCACGTGCCGAGCATCGGCGAGACCGCGAGCATCGACGGACACGTCCTCACCGTCGTCGAGCTGGACGGCCGCCGGGTCGCTCGCGTGAGGGTGGCGCCGGTCGGGCCCAGTACACCCGCCCCGGTCGAGCAGCCGGAGGAAGCCGCCGTGGATGTCGGCTCCTGACAGGACCGCCTCGGCCCCCCGAGACCGCCACCGCGCGTCGGGTGGTGCCGCCAGCGCAATCGATTTGGCATGATGACGGCCATGCCGTCGTCCGCACCTGCTCCCGACCGCCCGCGCGTCCTGTCCGGGATACAGCCGACGGCGGACTCGTTCCACCTCGGGAACTACCTCGGCGCGCTGAGGCAGTGGGTCGCGCTGCAGTTCGACCACGACGCCTTCTACTGCATCGTCGACCTGCACGCGATCACGGTGGAGCAGGACCCCGCCATCCTCCGTCAGCGCACCCGCATCGCCGTCGCCCAGCTGCTGGCGATGGGGCTCGACCCGACGCAGTGCACGATCTTCGTCCAGTCCCAGGTACCCGAGCACGCTCAGCTCGCCTGGGTGCTCGGGTGCATCACGGGCTTCGGCGAGGCCGCGCGGATGACGCAGTTCAAGGACAAGACCGCACGCGGCGGGCAGGACCGGGCGACCGTCGGGCTGTTCACCTACCCTGTGCTGCAGGCCGCCGACATCCTGCTGTACCAGGCGCACCGGGTGCCGGTGGGCGAGGACCAGCGCCAGCACCTCGAGCTGACCCGCGACCTGGCCGGGAGGTTCAACTCACGCTTCGGTGAGACCTTCGTGGTACCGGAGCCGCACATCCTCAAGCAGACCGCGAAGGTGCTCGACCTGCAGCAGCCGGACGCCAAGATGAGCAAGTCGGCGTCGTCGCCCGCCGGCATCGTCGACCTGCTCGACGAGCCGCGCGTATCCGCGAAGAAGATCCGGTCGGCGGTGACGGACTCCGGTCGCGAGGTCACCTTCGACCCGGTCGACAAGCCTGGGCTGTCGAACCTGCTCACGATCCACTCGGCGCTGAGCGGACGAAGCGTCGACGACATCGTGGCCGACTACGCCGGCCGCGGGTACGGCGACCTCAAGCGTGACCTCGCCGGCCTCGTCGAGGACCTCGTCACACCCATCCGGGAGCGTACGGTCGAGCTGCTCGACGACCGCGCCGAGATCGACTCCGTCCTCGCCGACGGTGCCTCCCGAGCCCGTTCGGTCGCCTCGGCGACCCTCGCGGCCGTGTACGACCGCGTTGGCTTCGTGACCGCCCGCTGATGGCCGCGAATGGCTGAGCAGGTGTCGACGATCGGCGTGGCGATCGCCATTCCGCAGCCGTACGGCGACGAGCTGCAGCGGTTCCGCGCGTCCTTCGGAGACCCGCAGGCGGACGCGATCCCCACTCACATCACACTGGTACCGCCGACCGAGGTGAAGGGTGACCTGGAGCCCGTCCGGGCGCACCTCGCCGAGGTCGCCCGGCGGCACCCCGCTTTTCCCCTGCGGCTGCGCGGGACCGCGACCTTCCGTCCGGTCTCGCCGGTGGTCTTCGTCAACGTCAGCGAAGGCATCTCGTCGTGCGAGCTGCTTTCGGAGGACTCCCGTCAGGGCCCGCTCGCGCAGGAGCTCGCCTTCCCGTTCCACCCGCACGTGACGGTCGCGCACGACGTCGCCGAGGAGGCGCTCGATCTGGCGTACGAGACGCTCGCCGACTACGAAGCCTCGTTCGAGGTCGACTCGTTCCACCTGTACGTGCACGGAGCCGACGGTCTGTGGCGGGCGGCCGCGGACTATGTTCTGGACCACGCGGCGTCCGCGCCGACTGCGTGAACACCGCCACCTAGGTAGGAGCCGGAATGGCTGAGGGGTCGCCGGGCCTGGTCGACAACGTCAAGGCGCGCATCCAGGCGCTGCGGGAGCGCTACCGCTTCCTGGACCACGTGATCTTGATGAACGAGCACTACGGCACCGTCCAGGGCAGCGTGCTGGCCGGAGCGGTGACGTACTTCGGGTTCTTGTCGTTCTTCCCGATCCTCGCTCTCGGCTTCGCTGTCGTCGGGTACGTCAGCATCGCCTACCCGGGCGCCAAGGACTCGCTGACGACGGCGATCGAGCAGGTCCTTCCCGGTATCGTCAGCGCGAACGGCGGCGGCCACACCATCAGCCTGCAGGACATCGAGTCGAGCAAGCAGGCGGCCGGGATCGTCGGGTTCCTGGGCCTGTTGTACTCGGGGCTGGGGTGGCTCTCCGGCCTTCGTACGGCCCTGCAGGACGCGTTCCGCGTGCCCCGGTACCGACAGGGGAACTTCATCGTCGGGAAGCTGACCGACCTGCTGGTGCTCGCCATCTTGGGGGCGGTGATGATCGTCTCCGTCGGCATCGCCGGGGCCGTGAAGGGGTGGGCGGGGACCATCCTCGGCTGGGTGGGCCTCGACAGCTCACCTGTCGGCGAGCCGTTGATCTGGGCGGTAGGGGTCGTCCTCGGCCTCGCGGCCAGCACCGTGCTGTTCTTCGTCATGTACAAGCTCCTCGGGCGGCCCACCCTTCCCGCGAAGCCGCTCCTGCAGGGCGCGTTCCTGGGCGCCTTCGGCTTCGAGGTGCTCAAATTGCTGGTCGTCAACGTGCTCGGGAAGGTCGGCGGGTCGGCGCTCGCCCCGCTGGCGATCGCCATCACCCTCGTCGTCTGGATCAACTACTTCTCGCGGCTGGTGTTCTACGGCGCCTCGTGGGCGATGACAGCGGACACGGACGACGCCAGGCCGCGACCGCTCGACCGCTCCGAGGCGGCGGTGGCGGTCGCCGACCTCGCCGACCCGAAGTCACGGCTGCCGGTCGGTGCGGCCGCCGCCGCCGCCGACGACGGTGCGCGTGGTCGCTTCGACGCGGGCAGCGCGATGCTCGGGGCGGTCGCCGGCGCCGTCGCGGCCACGCTGTGGGGCCGGTCGAGCCGATGAGTGTCCGCAGACCCCGTCGGCCCGACGTGGAGACCGCCGCCTTCAGACTCGGCGGGGCCATCCGCCGTACCCCGGTCATGACGCTCGACCCTGTGGAGACAGGTCTGGAGGCGAGCGTGGTCCTGAAGCTCGAGCTCACGCAGCACAGCGGATCCTTCAAGGCGCGCGGGGCGCTCAACAGTGTGCTGTCCCTCGAGCCGGGAGTGACCGGCGTCTGCGCCGCATCCGGCGGCAACCACGCCGGCGCCGTGTCCTGGGCGGCGCAGCGCGCCGGCGTCACCGCCGACGTCTTCGTGCCGCGGACGGCGACGCCCGCCAAGATCGCCCGGATCGCGGAGTACGGCGGCCGCGCCCACCTGGTCGACGGGCACGTCCGCGAGGCGCTCGACGCGTGCCGCGACTTCGCCGACGCGAACGACGTCCCCGTGATCCACCCGTACGACACCTTCGAGACCGTCTGCGGAGCGGGAACGCTGGGGCTGGAGCTCGAGGACCAGGCACCGGAGGCCGATCTTGTCGTGGTGGCGTGCGGCGGTGGCGGCCTCTTCGCGGGCCTGTGTGCGGCCTTCGACGGTGTCGCCACGGTGCAGCCGGTCGAGCCTCGGCAGTGCCCTGCTCTTTTCGACGCGCTGCGGGCCGGCACCCGGGTGCCGACGACGGTGGGCGGCGTCGCCGTCGACTCCCTCGGCGCGCCGATGATCGGAGAGCTCGGCTACGAGGCGGCCGTCGAGAACGAGGTCGGCTCCGTGCTCGTCGACGACGACGCGATCCTCGCCGCCCGGAGGTTCCTCTGGTCCCGGCTGCGCATCCTCGCCGAGCCCGGCGCCTGCGTCGCCCTGGCGGCCGTCCTCACCGGTTCGCTCGACGTCGGCGGCGGCCAGACGGTCGCGGTCGTCGTCTCCGGGGGCAACGACGACTCGCTCCCCGCCTGACGCAGCGTCGGAGACTCAGCCGTCGCCACTGCGCACTGCCCGAGGCACGGGTCCACATGTTGTCGGCGATGCTATTCGTCTTCAGTGATCGCTGGCCGCCCGCGACGGGGAAGGGGGCCCGCGTGCTTCGGCATTCGCCCGGCTCCCGTGAGGGCCTGGCGGAGAATCATCTCGATGTGCGCGTTCACGCTGCGGTATTCGTCGGTCGCCCAGCGAGTGAGCGCATCATGGACTGCAGGATCGATGCGCAGAAGTATGCCCTTGCGGTTCTGGCTCACGTGTAGAGCGAGCCCGCGTTGACGATCGGGGAGGCGGGCTGGTCGCCGCAGAGCACGACCATCAGATTGCTGACCATCGCCGCCTTGCGTTCCTCGTCGAGCTCGACGATGCCGCGCTCGTTGAGGCGCGTCAGAGCCATCTCGACCATGCCGACGGCCCCTTCGACGATGCGCGATCGGGCTCCTACGACGGCGTTGGCCTGCTGACGCCTCAGCATCGCCTGCGCGATCTCGGAGGCGTAGGCGAGGTGGCTGATGCGTACCTCGACGATCTCGACGCCGGCCAGCAGCACACGCTGGGCGACCTCGCGCGCGAGCTCGCCGGCAACAATGTCGGTCGAGCCGCGCAACGACGTCCCGACATTGGTGGCATCGTCGTAGGGGTGAGTGGTGGCGACGTGACGCAGTGCAGACTCCGCCTGGACGGAGACGAAGTTCAGGTAGTCCTCGACGGCGTACACCGCTCGAGAGGTGTCCGCGACCTGCCAGACGACGATGGCGGCGATCTCGACAGGGTTGCCGTCGGCGTCGTTGACCTTGAGGTGGTTTGTCTCGAAGTTGCGGACGCGGACGCTGATGCCGCGTCGGACGGTCAACGGCAGCACCCACGAGAGTCCTGAGCGCCTGACGGTTCCGACGTACCGACCGAAGAACTGAACCACTCTCGTCTGGCCAGGCTGCAAGACCACCAGCGAGGACAAGATGAGGACGATGGCCGCGACCGGCAGGGCGGCCAGCCAGGGAACCACACTTTCGGCCAGTGCGATCGCAGCCACCAAGAGGACGACCAGGACGGCGAGAGCGTAGCCGCCGTTGAGTGAACGTGCTTCGTACTCCTGGATCTCGACCCGAGCGCCTACGTGGCCGACCGGGGCGGCTGATACCTGTGGTGAGTCCTGTGCTGCGCTCATGGTGACCTCTCTGTGGATTAAGTGATATCTATTTGATATCACTTAATCAGCGTCCCGACAAGCAGTTCAGGGCTCGGAGTGAGCCGCAGCCGGAACGCTACGGCTGCGCGGCAGTCGGCTGCCCGACCAGGTCCGTCGGCCGTAGGCTGCTGCGATGACCGGAATCACGGAGTCGGGCCAGCCGTTCGAGACGGTGTACGGACCGACGGCCCTCGACGGGTGGGACGCGGGCGCCAAGCTGGGCAGACCCGGCTCGTACCCGTACACCCGCGGCGTGTACGAGTCCATGTACACCGGCCGGCCGTGGACGATGCGCCAGTACGCCGGCTTCGGGACGGCCGTCGAGAGCAACGCGCGCTACCACCAGCTCATCTCCGCCGGGACGACAGGTCTGTCGGTCGCCTTCGACCTGCCGACCCAGATGGGGTACGACTCGGACGCGCCGCTCGCCGCCGGTGAGGTCGGCAAGGTCGGCGTCGCCATCGACTCCCTCGACGACATGCGGCTGCTCCTCGACGACATCCCGCTCGACCGCGTCTCGACGTCGATGACGATCAACGCGCCCGCCTCGCTGCTCCTGCTGCTGTACCAGCTCGTGGGCGAGGACCAGGGCGTTGCCGGCACGCAGCTCACGGGTACGACGCAGAACGACGTGCTCAAGGAGTACATCGCCCGCGGAACGTACATCTACCCGCCCAAGTCGTCGCTGCGCATGGTCACCGACCTCTTCACCTACTGCCGCCGGGAGATGCCGCGCTGGAACACGATCTCCATCTCCGGCTATCACATGGCCGAGGCGGGAGCGACCCCGGCACAGGAGATCGCGTTCACGTTGGCGAACGGGATCGAGTACGTCCGGGCGGCCATCGAGTCCGGTCAGGACGTCGACGAGTTCGCGCCACGGCTGGCGTTCTTCTTCGTCTCGCGGACCACTCTCCTCGAGGAGGTCGCGAAGTTCCGCGCCGCCCGCCGCATCTGGGCCGAGGTGATGCGCGACGACTTCGGCGCGAAGGACCCCAGGTCCCACATGCTCCGCTTCCACACCCAGACCGCGGGCGTCCAGCTCACCGCCCAGCAGCCTGAGGTGAACCTGGTCCGGGTCGCCGTCCAGGCCCTGGCCGCCGTGCTGGGAGGTACCCAGTCCCTGCACACCAACTCCTTCGACGAGGCGATCGCGCTCCCGACCGAGAAGGCGGCACGGCTGGCCCTGCGCACCCAACAGGTGCTCGCGTACGAGACCGACGTGACGAAGACCGTGGACCCGTTCGCCGGCTCCTACGCGATGGAGTCGCTCACCGACGACGTCGAACGCGCCGCCCGCGACCTGATGGCTGCGGTCGAGGACCGGGGCGGGGCCGTCGCCGCGATCGAGACCGGGTTCCAGAAGAGCGAGATCGAGAAGTCCGCCTACCGGATCGCACAGGAGATCGACGCCGAGGAGCGGACGGTCGTCGGGGTGAACCGGTTCGTGCTCGACGAGGACGAGCCCTACGAGCCGCTCCGCGTCAACCCCGACATCGAGGCCGAGCAGGCCAAACGGCTCGCCGAGCTGCGCTCGACCCGTGACTCCGGTGAGGTCGACCGTCACCTCGACGCCCTCAGGTCGGCCGCCGACGGGACGGCGAACGTGCTCGTACCCATGAAGGCGGCACTCGCCGCGCGCGCGACCGTCGGCGAGGTGTGCGACGCCCTGCGGGACGTCTGGGGCGTGTACACACCGCCCGACGCGTTCTGACGACTCGGCGCCGCAGTGCCGGAGCCGACCGTCGGCGAGACGCACGATCTCCCGGATGGGACACTAGGAGGATGCTTCCCCCCGCGGCCAGTGACGAGATCGAGACGCTGGCGAAGAGCCTCGACGCCGAGCTCATCGAGTTCCGTCGCCGCCTTCACCGCCACCCCGAGCTGGGACACGAGGAGCACGTCACCACCGCGGCGATCGGGGACCGGCTGAGCGCGGCGGGTCTCGAGCCCCGGGTGCTGTCGAGCGGGACCGGCGTCATCTGCGACGTGCTGGGCACCACGGGCGACCAGCCGGCCCTGGGGTTTCGCGCCGACATCGACGCGCTGCCGCTGCAGGACGTCAAGGACGTCCCGTACCGGTCCCAGCGAGCCGGCATCTGCCACGCCTGCGGCCACGACGCGCACACCGCAGCGCTGCTGGGTACTGCTCTCGTCCTCGCCGAGCTCCGGCGCCAGGACCTCCTGCACCGCTCGGTACGGCTGATCTTCCAGCCCGCCGAGGAGCTCACCCCCGGCGGGTCCCTCGACGTACTGGCCGACGGCGAGATCGACGGTCTGCAGCGGGTCTTCGCCCTGCACTGCGACCCCAAGATCGAGGTCGGCCGGCTCGGGTTCCGCTCCGGGCCGATCACGGCCGGGGCCGACCGGATCAGGGTGTCGATGCACGGTCCCGGCGGTCATACCGCCCGTCCGCACCTCACTGCCGACCTCGTCTATGCGCTCGGCGCCGTCATCACCGAGCTGCCGGGGCTGCTGTCGCGCCTCGCGGACCCGCGGGCGGCGCTCAGCGTGGTCTGGGGCCAGGTCCACTCCGGTGGCGTGGCCAACGCCATCCCGCAGGACGGCTTCGTCGAGGGCACGATCCGCTGCCTCGACGCACGCGTGTGGGAGTCGGCCCATACCGTCGTACCAGACCTCGTCCGCTCGCTGGCCTCTCCGTTCGGTGTCGACGTCGACGTCGACATGCACAACAGCGTCCCGCCCTGCGTCAACGACGAGGTGTCGACCGACCTGCTGCGCGCCGTTGCCCGCGAGGTCTTCGGGACGGCCCAGGTGACGACCACCGACCAGAGCCTTGGCGGGGAGGACTTCGCCTGGATCCTCGAGCGGGTCCCCGGGGCGCTCGTCCGGCTCGGCGTACGCCGGATGGGCGTCGCCGACGGCGGCGACCTGCACCGCGGGAGCTTCGACCTCGACGAAGCGGCCATCGGGGTCGGCGTCCGGCTGTTCAGCAGCTTCGCCGTCTCCACCGGTCGCCGCTAGGTCACAAAGGCGTATCGACGGGCGCGCGGGCGGCGGCGGGATTCGCGGGCGGGGCCCCACGCTCCACTAGGATGCCGACGTACGGCGCCGACTCTCGCGTGCGCCCCGTGGAAGGAGTCGTCTTGCGTCGTTCGACCAAGATCGCGGCCGTGTCGGTCGCCGCCGTGCTCACCCTCGCCGGGTGCGCGAAGAGCAGCCACAGCTCGAGCACCGCGACCGGCGGGACCTCCTCGTCCGGCCTCGACTGCAAGAGCCTGAAGGGGAACGGCCCCAAGGTAGGCATCGCCTACGACGTGGGCGGGCAGGGTGACCACTCCTTCAACGACTCGGCCGCAACCGGGGTGCAGAAGGCGGGCAAGGACCTCAAGGCGACCTGCGTCGAGGGCGAGGCCCAGCTCAACGAGCCCGAGTCGGCCCGGGAGACGCGCCTGCGCGGGCTGGCTGACCAGGGCGCCAACCCCATCATCGGAGTCGGCTTCGCCTACAGCGACGCCGTCAACGCCGTGGCGCCGGACTACCCGAAGATCAGCTTCGCCGTCGTCGACGGCTTCGACCCCGACAAGACCCCGAACAAGAACGTCGCCTACCTCACCTTCGCGGCCAACCAGGGCTCGTTCCTGGTCGGCGTCGCGGCAGCCCTCAAGACCAAGTCCGACCAGGTCGGCTTCGTGGGCGGGGTCCACAACGACCTCATCAAGAGCTTCGAGGCCGGCTACACGGCAGGCGTGAAGGCGGTCAACCCCAAGATCAAGGTCGACGTGAAGTACATCGAGGAGTCGGACCTGTCCGGCTTCAACGACTCTGCCGGCGGCAAGGCGGCCGGGGCCGGCGAGTACGACGCCGGCGCCGACGTCGTGTACGCGGCCGCCGGCGCGTCGGGCTCGGGTGTCTTCGACGCAGCGGTCGACGCCGGGAAGGGCAAGTGGGCGATCGGCGTCGACTCCGACCAGTACCTGACTGCGAGCGCCCAGCAGAAGCCGCACATCCTCACCTCGGCGCTCAAGCGCGTCGACACGGCGACCTACGACATGATCAAGTCGGTCGCGGACGGCAAGCCCCTGACCGGTTACCAGACCTACGACCTCAAGAAGAACGGCGTCGGATACGCGACCTCCGGCGGCTTCGTCGACGACATCAAGTCGAAGATCGACGCCTACGCGGCGAAGATCAAGAGCGGCCAGATCAAGGTACCGACCACGCCGAGCGACTGAGACCGGGCACCGACCCGGGGCGACACGGTAGCGTGCGTCCCGGGTTCGTGCAGGCTGCGAGAGCCTGCTTCTGCTCACGAGGAGAGCGATGGCCGCCACCGAGACGGACAACGACGTCGTCCTGCGGGGCATCGGCAAGCGCTTCCCCGGAGTCGTGGCCAACCACGATGTCGACATCACCATCCACGGCGGCACGGTCCATGCCCTCATCGGCGAGAACGGCGCGGGCAAGTCGACGTTGATGAAGATCCTCTACGGCGTGCAGAAGCCCGACGAGGGCACCATCCGCGTCGACGGCGAGACGGTGGCGTTCAGCTCCCCGACCGACGCCATCTCGCGCGGCATCGGCATGGTGTTCCAGCACTTCATGCTCGCCGACAACCTGACCGTGCTGGAGAACGTCGTGCTCGGCGCCGAGAAGCTGCACGGTATCGGGGACGACGCCCGGCGAGCGGTTGCCGAGATCTCCACGAAGTACGGCTTCGGCCTCGACCCGGACGAGCTCGTGGAGAGGCTCGGTGTGGGCGACCGCCAACGGGTCGAGATCTTGAAGGTCCTGTACCGGGGCGCGAGGATCATCATCCTCGACGAGCCCACCGCCGTGCTCGTACCGCAGGAGGTGGACGCGCTCTTCGAGAACCTCAGGGGGCTGCGGAGTGAGGGCCACACGATCTTGTTCATCTCACACAAGCTCGACGAGGTGCTGACGATCGCCGACGACATCACCGTCATGAGACGGGGGACCACCGTCGGAGAGACGACGCCCGGCCAGACGTCGAAGCACCAGCTGGCCGAGCTGATGGTGGGCTCGGAGCTTCCGTCGCCGGAGTCTGGCGAGTCCACGGTCACGTCCGACGTGCAGCTGGAGCTGAGTGGGGTGACCCTGACCGACGAGCGGGGGCGCCGGCTCCTGTCCGACATCTCCCTGCGGGTGCACCGCGGGGAGATCCTCGGCATCGGCGGCGTCGAGGGCAACGGCCAGAGCGAGCTCGTCGAGACCATCATGGGCATGCGCACGCCCAGCGCCGGCACGATCTCGCTGGGTGGCACCGACATGACGCGGTGGGACACGCGGACGCGGCGTGAGGCCGGCATCGGCTACATCCCGGAGGACCGGCACCGTCACGGCCTGCTGCTCGACGCACCCCTGTGGGAGAACCGGATGCTCGGCCACCAGACCGTGCCACCGTCCGTACACGGCCCCTGGATCGACCGCTCGGGCGCGCGGGACGACACGACGCGCATCGTGAGCGAGTACGACGTGCGGACGCCCAGCATCGACACGCTGTCGCGGGCCCTGTCGGGCGGCAACCAGCAGAAGCTCATCGTCGGACGCGAGATGAGCGGCGACCCGGTCCTGCTGATCGCGTCACACCCCACCCGTGGCGTCGACGTGGGTGCCCAGGCCGCCATCTGGGACCACATCAAGACCGCCCGCCGCGCCGGCCTCGCCGTCCTGCTGATCTCCGCCGACCTCGACGAGCTGATCGGGCTGTCCGACCGGATCGAGGTGATCCTGCGCGGTGCGATCGTCGGTGAGTTCGACCCGCGACGCGTCACGCCGCAGGACCTGGGTGCGGCGATGACCGGCGGTGGCGAGGGGCCGGCATGAGCACGCTGCGGAG
>JAWWPH010000208.1:0-4427 GCA_033850875.1 Nocardioidaceae bacterium
CGTCCAGACCCTCACCGAATGCCGTCGCAGTGGTGATGCGCAGTAGGAAGCCCTTGTCAGCCGTATGCTCGGTGTCCGCTTCCCCAGACTCGTGCTTGGTGATGGTCACTCCCTGGAACTCTCGCCACGCCGTGATGGCAGTCATCGTCAGGCCGATGTCGCTGGTGAGGGCACAGCATTGCGACAAACACCGGCTCGCGCAATCCGTGGTTCGGAGTCACCGACGCTCGAGCTGCCGGGGCGCGGTCGTACGCCCGCTCAGCCCTCGATGCGGAGCGCTCGCCGCAGGAAGTCGACCTGGAGCAGCAGCAGGTTCTCGGCAACGGTCTCGTCGTTGGCGAGGTGCGTCATACCGGTCAACGGCAACACCTCGTGCGGCTTGCCGGCCGCGAGAAGCGCGCTGGACAGCCGCAGGGAGTGCGCGACGTACACGTTGTCGTCAGCCAGCCCGTGGATGATCATCAGCGGCCGCGTCAGTCGCGGCGCGAGCGCCACCAGACTGTTCGCCTCGTACACGTCGTCGTTCGTGTCGGGATGCCCGAGGTAGCGCTCGCTGTAGCACGTGTCGTAGAGCCGCTCGTCGGTCGTCGGGGCGCCGGCGATCGCGGCGCCGAACACCTCCGGATGGCGCAGGACGCCCAACGCGGCGAGGTAGCCGCCGAAGGACCACCCCCGGATGGCCGCGCGTGAGGTGTCGAGATCGGCGGGAAACATCGAGGCGACTGCCGCGAGGACGTCGACCTGGTCCTCGATGGTCCCCGCACGGTCGTTCTTGGCGAGCCGGTCCCAGAGCGGGCCGCGACCGGCCATCCCGCGACCGTCGGCGACGATCACGACGAAGCCATGATCGGCGAACCACTGCGAGGTCAGGTAGGCACGCGCGTCGTTCACCACACGCTGCCCGTGCGGACCGCCGTACGGGTCCAACAGCACGGGCAGTCGACGCGAGCCGGGCACATGCCCGGTCGGGAACAGCACCGCCGTCGGGAAGTCGCGCGACCCGACCTGCAGGGTGTGCACGTTCGGCATCAACGGCGAGGTCTCGGCGCTGGACGCCAGCTGTCCGGCCGGTTCGCCGCCGGAGACGACTGTCGTCGTGACGTCCAGCGTCGATACCTGCTGCTGCGACACGACGACGGTCGTGCCGGCCGCGGCTCCGGTCGCGACGCCGGCAGGGTCGCTGAGCAGCTCGACGCCGCCGGTCAAGTCGAGCCGCGCCAGAGCGACGGAGCCGGTCCCGGGAACGATCCCCGCGATGACCGACTCTCCCTCGACCGCTTCCACACTTCGGATCAGCACGTCCGGCGGCGTGACGGGCTCACCGTCGATCCACAGCCGCCTCGTGTCCCCTTGGTCGACGCTGTACAGGAGGCGGCCGTCGGGGAGCCGCCTGGGGGTGCCGGGCAGCAGCTCCACCCAGGCGTCGTCGGTGACCGCGCGCAGAAGCGAGGTGCGACCGGTCGCCGGGTCCAGCTCCCGGTACTCCATCCGCCGCTGGTCCCTGGTCAGGAGTGTGAGGACCGGCCTGGCGGCGCTCCACTCGACATGCACGAGGTACTCCAGGACCTGGCCGTCGAGATCGACGTCCGAGCGCCAGTCGACGTCGACGCGGCCACCGCCCGGCGTCACCACCGCCAGGCCGACCACGGCATTGGCCGTGCCGGCCTGCGGGTACCGGACGCGTACCGGTTCACGCTCGGGGTATGCCGGCTCGCTGATATGCCAGACCTGGACCGGCGAGAGGTCGTAGCGCTCGACGAGCAACGACTCACCGTCCGGCGCCCACCAGAATCCACGTCCCCGGTCCAGTTCCTCGGCGGCGACGAACTCCGCCAGACCCCACGCCACCTCCGGCGGCTCGTCGGCCTCTGGCCCGACCACCAACTGGTCCACGCCATCGTCCACCCTCAGCACCCGAAGCGAGCGGTCGCCGACGTACGCAACATGGCGGCCGGTCGGGTCGAACTGGGGATCGACCACGGGTGACGGCGTTCGGAGCTCACGCGGTGGCTCTCGACCCATCAGGTCAGCGACGAACAGCCGCGACGACAACGCGACAGCGGCGGTCGTGACAGCGTCGTCCGTGCTGTAGGCGACGACACCGGATGTGCTGACTCGCAGTCGCTCGCGGCGAGCCCGCTCGTCGGCTGTCAGTGTCTCCTCGACGTCGCCGAGCAGAGCCGTCGGGTCGGCCGCCAGGCGCTCGCTCCTCTCCGCCACGTCGTACACCCACAAGGCGTGCTCACGCGACGTCCCGCTCAGAGCCCGCAGGAAGGCGACCCGTTCGCCGTCGGGACTCGCCACGAACGCCCGCGGGAGTCCGAGTCGGAAGTTCATGGTCCTTGCGGCCAGCCGCGGGAAGGTGTCTGTGGTCACCCGGCCATCCTGGCATCACGGCGTTCGACATGACGGGGGCGTACCGCCCTGGAGGCAGCCTGCACATGCTGGCGTGTCCGACGGCGTTCTGGAAGGAGACCCGCATCCACCACGCGGTTCGCGATGCCTACGCGAGCGCTCGTGCCAGCACCTGGTGCACGTCCCCGATCGGCGGGTGGGCGCTCCGGTCACGAGGCCAGAAGTCCGCATCGTCGTCGGGCCAGCAGGGGACAACATGGAAGTGCAGGTGATCCACGCTCTGCCCCGAGTGCGGGCCGCTCGCGTTCAGGACCACGACACCCGTCGCGGCCAGTCCGCGCTGCATCGCTCCCGCCACGCGCTGCGTGAGGAGGGTCGTGGCCAGGAGGACGTCCGCGGTCGCGTCGAGAACGCTCGAGCAGTGCCTGCGGGGCACGACCAGGGTGTGCCCGGGCGCCAGGGCGCTGTCGGGGAGCGGCAGGAACGCCACAGCGTCCCGACCGCGGGTGACCCAGTTCGCGTCGCCGGTTGCCATGAGGTCACAGAAGACGCAGGCGACGACGCGCCCGCTCACCGCCTGCCTCTCACGAGGGGAGCGCCGACCTGATGGACAACGCGATCGCGTCGCGAGCGTTGTCCGACAGCCACCGGCTGCGGTCATCGGTGAGGTGCACGAAGGCTCTGGGCCCGCGCGCAGCCTCGGGCTGGTCGGCCGACCGCGGCACCAGATGCAGGTGCAGATGTGAGAACCCCTCGGCCTCGGAGAACTGCATCAGGTACGTCTTCACACAGCCGGTGACAGCCTCGAGAGCGATACTCACACGACGTACCAGCCCGCCCAGCTCGTCGGCTGCCTCCGGCGAGAGTTGCGCGAACGAGGTGACATGGTGGGTCGGCAACAGGACCAGCCAGCCGGGCAGCGTGCTGTTGAAGGCATGTGCGACGCGCCAATGTCGCGTTCGTACGACGTGCTCGCGCACAAGCGGGGACAGTGCTGCCTGCTGGTCGCAGGCGAAGCACCCGGGCACCAGCCCGTCGTCGTTCGGCTGCGGCCTAGTCATCGACGATCTCCGTGTGCTGCTGCTCGTTCATGTCGACAGCAGTCAGCTCGCACGCCTCGACGGTGCCACCGTCCGCCGCAAGCGTGATCGCGAGCTGCCAGAACGCGGAGCGGGACGACAGCTTGAACGTGGCCGTACGGTCCCCGTCCCCGGCGACCGGTTGCGGCAGGACCTCGAGCGGCCCATCGAGGGCTCGGGCCGCGGTCGCCAGCCGGATCGTGGAGGCTGTGTCCACCCCGGTCCCCACCGGTAGCGTGCCCGGCCAGACCGGCGGCTCGTCGTTGAGCGCCGCGACCAGCGACCGCGCCGCACGCACCACGTCGTCCGCCGCATCCGGTACCGCGTCCACCGTGAGGGTCTGGATCTTCGGCGGGCTCTCAGGCGACAGGCCGATGTGTACCCGCAGTCGACCCGAGCGGCCCTGCAGCCACCAGGTCAGCTGGCTGGGACTCTGCGCCTCGAGCTCGATGGGTGCCTCAACGTCCGCGACACCGCCGACACTGTCCAGCGCGAGCGCGACGTCCGCACGTCGGCGGTCGCGGGGCACGTCGAGGTCCATGTTGACCGCGAAGATGCGGCTCGCCCGGGCGTCGTCCCAGTCGGCCAGCAGGCGGGCGACATCACCGCGCAGCGTCGCAGACTCCGGCCACGGCCGCAGTCTGCGCGCCGGCGCACGACGCTCCTGAAGCAGCGCCTCGAGCGCCTCGCGACAGGTCCGGGACACCTTGGCGTACGTGGAGTTCGCCAACATCACGACACCCAGGCCGCTGGCTGGATGCCAGCACATGCACGACCCGAAGCCGGGGTAGCCACCCGGGTGGCTCACGATGGTGCCCCAGCGCACGCTGGAGTCGACGAAGAGCCCGAAGCCGTACCCGGGCGCCGACGCCTCCACCACACGGGAGGTCGACAGGCGGGCTGCCGGCGGCATCGAGCGGTGCTGCTGCTGCATCTCCCGCCGGCTGGCTCGGCTGAGCGGATGATCGTCGGGGCGGTCGTCGCGCGCCGGGA
>JAWWPH010000217.1:0-4393 GCA_033850875.1 Nocardioidaceae bacterium
TGCGAACCATGCGTATTGACCGCACTACCCAACGTGCCTACTGTGACCACGTCACATGACTGAGTCATGGCGGCTCAGGTGAGGTCATCTCTCGGTCATCACAGCGCCTAAATAGGAGGCTTGATGAGACAGTCACCCATTGTCCAGCGGCTCACCGCCAGATCCGTCGGCATAGCGTTGACCGGCTTGCTTATCGCCGGTCTGGCGGTCTTCGCGGGCTCCACGCTCGCGTCGGCTCAGTCGGGGGGCAGCATGAAGATGTCGGCGACCGCCGGGAAGGCAGCAGTCGGGAACACCCGCGGCTGGTACGAGGGCAAGACAGTGAGGTTCCACTACACCAAGAACTTCTTCTGTCGTCAGCCGCCGGCCAGCAAGGCCGTGTCGCATTGTGAGCTGGGGGACAATTACCAGCGGATCCCCGCGGACGAGTTCGACCCGTTGTACGTGGTGGTGCCCCTGGGGTTCACGCCCCGCAAGACGACTCTTCAGTGCCCCACCGCTGGTCGCTGCGTCGACCACCCCCGCCGCATCGACCTGAGCCGGGTCTTCGGTTCGGGCACCGGCAACACCCTGCTCCCGCCGCACAGTCACGTGGTGACCACGGCGGCAGGCGGGGACCCCGAGTGGTGGAACGTCGACGTCGTCGGCGTCAGCAGCCGGACCGCGTGGCACCGGATCGTCATGGGGAAGAGCTACGACGCGATCCAGCGCATGCGTACGCATGGGAACAAGCACGTCACGAGCAGCATCCCGACGAACCTGTTCCTGTTCTTCTCTGTTCACTGAGCTCGGCTCGCCGGTGGTGTCGTGCCACGGCACGGCACCACCGTCGCGGGAAGGATCGCCTTGACCACGTCACAAGTCAACCGGCTCTCGTCGGCCGGATCCTCGGTGCTCGCATCGCCGGCCGCGCGCCGGCCGGCTCTCCGGGTCCGCCTCGCTCCGGCCGTCGTCGGGCTCATCGGGTCGGCCGCATGCGCGTACGGCGTGACGCTCCCCTGGCTCACCACGTACAACGGGCTGCTCAGCCAGAGCGGCTGGGGCACCCGTAACGGCACCATCGCCTTCACCGGCGCGGTGGCCGCGGCGACTCTCGCCGCGTCGCAGCTGCTCCGCCCGCATGCCGTCACCCGTTGGTTGCTCGCACTCGCCGGGTTCGCGCTCGCCGGATTCGCCGGCTACCTCGTGATCCAGCTGTACGCCGTGTTCAGCCAGCTCGACGGGATGACGTTCGCAGCCAAGGGGCCGGGGCTGTATGTTGTGGCCGCCGGCGCCGCCATCATCTTCGCGACCGTCTTCCTGCCCATGCCGGACGCCGCTGGGAAGACCACGAACCCTCCGACCGTCGGCGCTGTATCGGCACCGTCACGGGCGACGCGGCTGCTGCTCAGCGGGATCGACTCGCCCTGGCGTTACCCCGCCGCCGGACTGGCTCTGGTCGCAGGGCTCGCCCACGTACCGGTCACGCCCGAGCACCTGCGCGAAGCGCCCTACATCGGCGTGATGTTCATCGTCCTCACGACCGCGTGCGTGCTCCTCGCGGCGGCGATCCTCATTGTGGACTCGGTGCTCGTATGGACGACGCTCGGGGTGACGACGATGGTGGCGGTCGTCGCCTATGCGATCTCCAGGACGATCGGCCTGCCGTTGATGGTCGACGACGTCGGCAACTGGCTCGAGCCGCTCGGCATCGTCTCGGTCGTCACCGAGACCGCCGTGTCCGCCCTTGCCGTGGTCGCCCTGCGTCGGACCCGCCGCACTCCTTTGCCCTGAAGAGCGGCACGCGGCTGGTGTGAGCGGCCCCTGAGAGCACACGCTGAACACCAGGGGTCGCTCAGGGCTGCTCCCGATGGGCGCGCTCACCGCCATGAGGCATCGTGAGGGGTGTCAGGCAAGCGCCTGCATACCCGAGCCGAGGAGTACGACCGAACCATGAACGACATCCGCGAGAGCTTCGCCCATCAAGGGCTCGTCCGGCCCCGGACGAGCCGGGTCCTGGGCGGCGTCTGCGCCGGCCTGGGCAGACGCTTCGGCGTCACGCCGTGGACCGCGCGTCTCCTCTTCGTGCTTCTGCTGCTGGTCGTGCCGGGCAGCCAGATCCTGGTCTATCCGATCCTGTGGATCCTCATGCCCTCTGAGGACACGACCTCGATGCAGGCGCCCACTCCCCCGGCCGCGGCGGTATGACCCCGGAGTACCGGCCCGGGTACCGACGCAACTGCGTCAGACGACAGCCGGCTTCGGACTCGTCTCAACTTCACCGAAGCGGGCTCAGCGGGCCTGCAGCGCGTCCATGCCGACTGCCGCAGCGAGGACCAGGCGCCGGTCGAGCGTGCGCTCGGCGTCCGGAGTGCAGTCGATGGTGTAGTGGTCGTTGAACTTCCAGGCCTGACGGGTGTTGTTGACGAGCACCTTGTCACCACGCGTGAAGACGAAGTGGTACGGGATCGGCAGCCAGTCCGCATAGTTGCCGATGTACGGCACGAAACCGACGGCCCGACGGATCAGGGCCACGGCGAGACTGCGCTCCCTGGCCTCGCAGGTCTCGACGCCGTTCGCGTCGTACAACCGGTAGGTCGAGCGGAGCAGACTGCGGCCGAACACCTTCTGGATCTCCCCCACCTTCTCCCCGCCCGGCCCCGTGATGTCGTACCTCGCGGCCGGATCGAATCGCTGCCGGGCCTTGATCCGCAGCAGCTCGACCTTCTTGGTGTCGTCGGTGTAGAACCGGATGTCCTCCTTGAACTTGAAGCGCTTCTGCTCGACGAAGGCGATCGGCTGGCCCTCCTTGCCCCGCGCATCGGGCAACGAGAAGACGTACCGGTTGATGACCATCGTCCATCGCTGGCGCAGGAGGAACACGTCGTGGGAGTTCACGTCGAAGTCGGCAGGCATCCGGCGACTATAGCCGCGTAGCACGCGAGTCGGCCCGCCAACGGGCACAGTCGGTCGCCATCCGGTCTCGAATCGTGGTGACGGTCGCTGCATCCACTCCGAAGCGGGCATTGGAGGGTGCATTCGGCTGAACGTGCACATTGACCCCGGCTCGTGGGTGCTGGAATGTGGCGGGCATGCACGCGGGCCGATGGGAGCGAGGCCCGAGCGCTGTCGCCTTTCGACCGGTGTTGGCGGTCATGACGTCGAAGGCTTTGCTAACCCTCCTCGTGTCCGGTCGGTACGGCTGGCACCGCGACGAGCTGTACTACGCCGTAGCCGGTCTGCACCTCCAGGGCGGCTACGTGGAGTTCCCGCCGGTGACCGCGCTGCTCGCCGCGCTCGCTCGGGTGCTGTTCGGCATGTCGCTCGTCGGGCTCCGCGCGTTCAGCGTCCTTGCGGGCGCGGGCACCGTCGTGGTCGGCGCCCTGATCGCGCGTGAGCTCGGCGCGAGCCGTCGCGCACAGGCGCTTGCCGCCGTCCTCGTCGCATTCGCCCCCGGGTCGTTGGCGACCACGTGGCTGTTCCAGCCGGTCGCGTTCGACCAGCTCGCGACGATGACCGTGCTCTGGCTCGCAGTGCGGTTGGCGCTCGGTCGTGGCTCGTGGCCGCTCCTCGGGGTCGCGGCTGGCGTCGGCCTCGAGACGAAGTACACGATCGCCGTCGTCCTCGCACTGCTGATCGCGACGTTCCTCATCTGGCGCCCTGACGTGCTGCTGACGTGGAGGTTCCCGCTGGCTGTCACGATCGCCGTCGTGTTGGTCGCTCCCAACCTCGTCTGGGAGGCGGGGCATGGCTGGACGAGCCTGCACTTCTTCCTCCACCCGCCGCCGAGCGGCAGCGACGAGACGCGACCGCAGTTCGTCGTCAACCTGATCCTGCTCGCCGCCGTCGCGACGCCCGTCGTGGTCGCAGGGACGAGGTCGCTGGTGCGCGACAGGGCGCTTCGTCCATTGGGGTGGACAGTGGTCGGCACCGTCGTCGCGTACCTCGCGCTGGGCGGCAAGTCCTACTACGCACTGCCGGTGATGCTGTTCGGGCTCGCCGCCGGCTCGGTTCCCCTCGATCGCTGGCTCACCACCCGCCGTCTGTGGGCCGCAGGCGGCGTCTTCGTCGCCCTCGACCTCCTGGTCCTCCCCATCCTCTTGCCGGTACTGCCGTTGTCCACCGCGAACCGGCTCGGATTCATCTCGGCACGCGGCGACTACCAGTCGGAGATAGGCTGGCCGGAGTTCGACCTGCAAGCGGAGCGACTCGCCGACGGCGCCGACGTCATCGTCACGGCCAACTACGGCGAAGCGGGGGCACTACTCCTGTTCGGTCACGGTCTCCCGCCCGTCGCGTCGGCTGACGTCACCATGCGGTACTGGCGCCCGGAGGTCGCTGGGCGCCAGGCGCTCGTCATCGGCTATCCACGACGTGCTGTTGACTTCTGTACCGATTTCCGCGTGGTGGCGCA
>JAWWPH010000233.1:0-3929 GCA_033850875.1 Nocardioidaceae bacterium
GTCCTCGGTACGGGCCGGGCGGTCCACCTTTTGCCGCCCGCACGTCCTCGGCGGACGTCGGCGCCCTGGATGCGGCGCGTTCCGCGGCCGAAGCGTCGCAGCGTCTTCACGCGTACCAAGTACGGAACGACATCATCCCGACACACCGTCCCGCCGGACGAAGGCGTCCCCATGACGAACCACACAGTGCAGTCGCCCGCAGTGGAGTACGCCACCGAGAGCAGCCCGGCGCCGGGGCCGGAGGCGGAGGGCGGCTGGCCGACGAGCATCGCGAGCCTGATCGCGGGAGTCTCGATCCTGCTCATGCGGACCGCAGCCAGGGTCGCCGACCGTCCATACCCTTGGGTCGGCTTTCACCAGGGCTGGACGGTGGCCCCACCCCAGTCCTCGGGGGAGCGGTCGGCGATCGTCTCGCTGAAGGTCCAGTGATGTCCGGCGAGGTCGACGGCCATGTACTGCCGCTCGCCGAAGGGGAGATCGTGGGGAGCACTGTCGATGACAGCCCCAGCGGCCTGTGCGGTTCGGTGATGACCGTCGACATCGGACACCCGCACCATCACGGCGTGCGTGACCGGCGAGCCGGCTGCGGGCGCGCCGCGTCCATAGGTTGCGTCGGCGACGATGACGGCGCCTTGCCCGAGGGACAGCTGCGCCCGATGGTCGTCGATGCGGACGCGCTCCTCCGCACCGAAGGCCGACGCCAGCCAGTCCACAGCCGCGGCGACATCGGGGTACGTGAGAACGGGGACGACGCCGAACGGCGGCGTGGAGCGATTGGTTGCCATGGGTCGATCCTGGTGCGTCGTACGGCCGCCGGCAATGGCGCGGCGCGCCTGTAAGAACCCGTTCAGGGTGCAGGTCACGCTGGTAGACGTGGCCGACCAGTCGACCGCCCGGCTCGCCGTGCTGCGAGGCGCACTGCTCGACGTGCTCGCCAACGGGCCTAGACCGTTCGCTGGTAGCTGCCGAACGCTCGAGTGGCGAGGGCCGCCATGACGGCGGCGAGGAGCGCGAGCAACCCGAGCCGCGGCAGTACCGATCCCCAGTCGGTACCCACGGACAGGGCCTGACGGGACGCGACGACAGCCCAGTCGACCGGGTTGTAGCGGGCCACGCCCTGGACCCAGTCCGGTGACAGGCTCGTGTCGAAGAGCGCCGAGGAAACGAACTGCAGGGGGAGCACGACGAACTGGCTGATCGCGATCAGGGCCTCCTGCTGGCGTACCAGCAGGGCGAGCGCGTTCGACAGCGACGCGACGATCACCGAGATCAGCGATGCCGCCACCAGCGTGACCACGAGACCGAGCGCCCCGCCGGGGAACCGCGCGCCGGCGACGTACGCGACCGCGAACACGACGAGCGTCTGGAGCACGGTGGTCACCGCTTGGTAGACCAGGGTGCCGATCATGATCGCCCCGCGCCGTACCGGTGAGGCGAGCAGCCGGTCCATCACGCCTCGGTTCATGTCTTCGATGTACACGGTGCCCGCCCAGCCGCTGGAGAACAGCGCGGTCATGACGATGACACCCGGCGTGATGAACTCCAGGTAGCTCCCGCTCCCCGGACTGAAGCCGGGGACCTGCACGACCGGCTTGAAGAGCTGCCCGAAGAGCAACAGCCAGATGATCGGCTGGACCAACGTCGCGATAGCGAAGGCGGGTACGCGGATGAGGGTCCGGATCGACCGGACCGCAAGGTACGCGGAGTGTGCGACCAGGCTGGCGGGGTCGGACCGTGCGCCGTCGCCGACCGATCCCGCCGTCGCGCCGGCGCTCATGCCGCCGCCTCGAACGAGCGGCCCGCGTAGCGCAGGTACACGTCGTCGAGCGACGGTCTCGCCGTCGTCACCGAGGCCACCTCGACCGCTCCGGACTCCAGCGCGGCCATGACGGCCGGCACGGCGCGGGCGCCGTTGTCGGTGCGCGCCCGAACGATTGCGCCGTCGGCTATGGCATCGCGCAGCCCTCGGATCGGCATGATCAGCGCCAGCGCACGGTCGCCGTCGGCTCCCGAAGCGAGCTCGACGAGGATGAGGTCTCCATGCAGCTCCTGCTTGAGCTGGTCCGGGGACCCCTCGGCGACGACCTTCCCGCGGTCGACGATCGCCAGTCGGTCGGCCAGCTGGTCGGCCTCGTCGAGGTAGTGCGTCGTCAGCAGTACGGTGATCTGCTCGCCGACGCAGATGCGGCGGATCTCCTCCCACATCTCCCTTCGGGCCTCGGGGTCGAGACCGGTCGTCGGCTCGTCGAGGAAGAGCACCTGCGGGCGGTGCATGAGCCCGATGGCCACGTCGAGCTTGCGGGACATGCCGCCCGAGTACGTCTTGGCGAGCCGGTCGGCCGAGTCGGTCAGCTCGAACCGCGAGAGCAGCTCCTCGGCTCGTCGGCCGGCGTCGCGCCCGGAGATCCCCTGGAGCCGCGCGGCGAGTACCAGGTTCTCCCTGCCGGTCGCCATCGGGTCGCTCGACGGCTTCTGGGACACCAGACCGATCCGCCGCCGTACCCGGTCGGGAGCGACGTCGACGTCGAGACCGAGGACGCTCGCAGATCCTGAGTCAGCACGGGACAGCGTGGTGAAGATCTTCACGGTGGTGGACTTCCCCGCGCCGTTGGGGCCCAGCAGCGCGAACACGCTGCCGGCCGCGACCTCGAGGGACAGGCCGTCGAGGGCGCGGACCCGGGGCTTGCGGCGGCCAGCGGGATAGGTCTTCACGAGATCGACCGCCGACAAGGCGGCAGCGGACGTACGAGGCATGCGACTCTCCAATCACTGTGGTGTGGGAGCCGGGCCGCAGCGCCTATCGTGAAGGTGCGCCTCGGGATGGGACCACGGTCCCGACTCGGGTGTACGGCCCCTGGCCGGTGTTCGCGCACCGGCCAGGGTTCTCAGTCCTGCGAGTTCGGCTGGAACAGGCGGGCCTCCTCCCCCAGGTACCTCACCGGGTCCCGGCTGATCTCCTCGAAGCTGACGCCGGTCGCCTGTACCTCGTGCAGCAGACGCCAGCCCGACGTCCCGGTCAGCTCGTCCTTGCGTATCGCGGTCGCCAGGGTGGTCACGAAGTCCAGCTCCGCGACGAGCATGGCTCGCCGGAACCTCGACTCGATGACGAACAGCTCGGCGAGCCCGAGGTCGTCGGCCACCGACAACGAGGCGTCGATGGCGCGGATCTCCGTCCGTAGCTTGTCCGAGCGCTCCTCGAGCAGCCTCGCGACCTCGTCCGGCGGCAGCAGCGGCATCATCGACAGCCCGGCCTCGAGTGACGTGAAGTCACGTACCGGCGTCGACAACAGCTCGGCCAGCCAGTCCTCGCACTCCGTGCGGCCCGCCTCCGTGATCTCGTACACCGTCCGTTGCGGCCGGCGCCCTTCGCGCGACGTCTCCCGCGGCACGACGAGGGCGTGCTTCTGCAGCGACTCGACCACGGCGTACAGCGAGCCGTAGTTGAGCTTGATGCTCTGCTCCTTGCCACGGCTGCGCAGCGTCGTCGAGATCTCGTACGGATGCATCGGCCGCTCCACCAGGCAGCACAGCACGGCCAGCGCCAGTGGGTTCGACACCCGACGACGGGTCACGGTGATCCTCCAGTCCGAATACTCGAAACAGAGTACCAGGCCGACGCCCGGATGACGAGGGTCGCCAGCAAGGACCCGTCGACCGGGCGCAAATGCTCGCCCGACCGGGCGCAAAAGCTCGCTCGACCGGGCGCATAAGTTCTGTCGAGTGGGCGAGAATGCTCTGCCGACCGGGCGCAAAAGCTACGCCGCGTGGGCGAAAATGTTCTGCCCAGTGAGCGAGAAAGTTCCATCGAGTGGGCGGCGGGTCGCTGGCGGACGCTTGATCACCCCCACGCCGGCATCTGCCGGGCCCGCTCGGCCGGACACTCACGCCCACTCGACCAGACATTCACGCCCACGCGACCAGACATTCAC
>JAWWPH010000264.1:0-4931 GCA_033850875.1 Nocardioidaceae bacterium
GACGGGGACTGGGAAAGCCTGCTTCGACGAACCGGCCACAACTTCCGCACCCTGGCACTCGACCATCCGCACGTCGTCCCGCTGTTGGTCACCCGCCCTCTCACCACGCCGCTGGCGCTGCGGCCGCTGGGTACCGTTCGCCCTCTGGAACGGCTGCTGGAGCTGCTGATCGGGGCCGGCTTCACTCCGGTCGACGCGCTGCACGTGTACCGGGTCTTCTTCGGCTACCTCTACGGCCACGTCCTCACCGAGGTTCAGGAGATCGTCGCTGAACCCGACGAGACCGACGACGTGCTCCGCCTGGCACTCCACCGACTTCCCGCGTCGGAGTTCCCCCGGCTGCGCAGCCTCGCCACTCCACTAGCCCACTACGACGGCGAAGCTGAACTCGATAAGGGACTTACGGTGCTGATCGGTGGACTGCACACCGCCCTCATGCCGGCACCGGCCTCCAGGCGGTAACCATGGCGATGGCCGCCACCGGTTCCCAAGCACGACGAGGCCGCGCCACTGGCAGTGCGAAACTCCGTTGCACGCTGCCAGCCCGCGGTCACGGGTGGCGATAGTCTGCTCAGCGTTGAGGTGGTCACCTTTCAGTGTCTCAACGACGCATGCTCAGCGATTGGGGTCCCGGTAGAGGTTTGGCACCTGGCGGCCGGGCCGGGTGCTTGACTTCCGAAGCTTTTCAGCCCGCTGTTGCGCGGCAGGCCGACCGGGCACGCCGAAGCGGGTATCCGCCGGTGGGTGCGGAATCGCAGGTTGCCCGGTGCCGGTTACGCCTTGTCTGCCGCCGTTTGCACGATCTCTGCGGCGATGGCACGCAGCTTCGTGTTCGAGGTCTGTGACATGCGCACCAAGAAGTCGAAGGCTGCTGCCGGCGAAAGTTGGTATCCGGCCATCAAGATCCCAGTGGCCTGACCGATAAGGGTCCTCGAGTCCAGTGCCTTGACCCAGTGCTCCGCCTCGTGCGCGTGGCCCAGGATCGCCCTGACGTAGATGGCGAACAGCTCAACGACACCCTCCACGTCTTCGAGCGAGTCGGCGACGGTCGAATACACGTTCAGACCGAGCGTCTCGGAGCCATCAGAGAGCAGCACCGCCAACTGTGACCGCAGACCGAGCCGGCCCACCTCAGGGCCATACCGAGGCCATCGAGAGTCCGAACCGAGACCGCCTGAGGTGTGCATCGGGCCGCCCGTCACCGCCTCGTAGCAGGGACCTTCCCGGAGGCGGTACTGGACATTATCCGCCTCAAGAGCCAACGGGCCGGTGGGGGCAAGCGTCTCGAGGAAGCCGTCGCCTCGGCGGATCGAGATACTGGCGTACTCGGCGCCTGGCACGTTCGCTACCGCCGATGAGGTGATCCGAGGCAGAGTCTCGTCGACGCTCACCGTCCCCTTGAAGGAGTCGGCGACCTCCTCCATCACATCCACCAGCTTGTCTGCAGTCATCGTCATCGCCATCGTGCGGTCCTCCTCCAGCCGGCCCTTCGCGGACGCTAGTCGGACATTTTGGACCCCTATGCCTCGATACGCAAGGTCAACCTGGTCGACGCAGGAGCCGACGCCCGATGGATCGTCGGCTGCGCCGCCTGCGAGGCTCGCAGCACGGTCAAGACGCTCGCGACCAGCCTGACTGATCCAGGAATGTAGTGGACCGCCTGTGGGCCTCGTTCCAGCATCGCTCGGCGGTACGGAGCCACATTGCGCAGATCGCTAGTCTGCGTCGGTGCGGAGACCCGAACCGGATCTCGCTCTGCCTTACGAGAACAACGAGCCGCGTCAACGCGGCACGGGCCTCCGCTTGACTGAGGCCTGCGACGTCTTCCCCGGCGTCGTCTTCTGGCGAGGGCGAGACCGAGCGCAGCGCAGCTTCCAATGTGATCCGCGTGGCCGGGTTCGGTGCTACCCGGCGGAGTTCGTACAACGTTTGTCGGATGTGGTCGAAGACCCTGCTGTCGGGCATGAGCATGGCGAACACCTTGTTACCGGAAACGGCTGGACGCACGCCCTTGAACGGCCAGACTCACTCGTGAAGCGATTCAAATGACTCGCTCACGAACGCTACCTTGATACCCACCGAGTCGTGATCTAAGCATCCAGTTGGCCTGCGGGTCCACTGCATAAGTTCGCTGGCGAGAAGCGGCTGGGCAGGTAGACGCGCGATCCGGGTGAACCGATGATCGTCCGCAGTCCGATGGCTCGCCGAACGTCGTCGGCCTCCACTCCTCGGAGCCCTGACGGGACTGGACGCCGTCCACTCTCACCCCGGGCGCCGCGGCCGAGCCCTCCAGGGGTGCCGTTCACGGTGCGACCTTCGCTGGCCCCGCGGCTGCTGGACCTGCTGACCGTGCTGCCACCCTTGGCTCTGGTCGCCGAGATCGCCCGTCGGGCGGCCGGCTGTTGCGCGTCGCCCGGGCGGCGACCCCTTCACAGCAGGCATCGATGGCACCGAACGGATCGCGGCATGAGAGCGCGGTACTCCGGCCAGCGAGGAACTCCCGCGACTCCCCTCTAATCCTGTGGACGCTGCCTCGGAACGTGGAAGCGCCGCACCTCGTGCGGCCAACCACAGGCGACTGCGGCCTTTCCCGCCCACATTCGAGCCGCCTCCTCGTCGGGCACGTCTACGATCGTGAATCCTCCGAGGTGCTCCTTGGTCTCGGCGTAGGGTCCATCGGTGAAGACAGGGGTGCCACTGGACGCCTCCACGCTGAGCACGGGCGCGGAGTCATCCAAACCTCCAAGGAAAACGTAGACGCCCGCTGCCTGCATCTCTGCCCGCAACGCCTTGACAGCCTTGGACCTCTCCGCCATCTCCGCTTCGCTGTAGTCGGGCACCCACTCGTCGTTGAACGCGATGAGGTATTCGGTCATGTGTACTCCTTGGTCCAAGGTGGCGTCTTCATCCACCATCTACCCAATCCACGAACGGCAAGAAGCCCGATACGACACACCCCTGGCCAAACTCAGGTCCGACGCACGCCCATCGGCCTTGCAACCGCCTATCGAGCGACTCTGGGTGGTCATTCCCCCGCAATCCGGCGCCGAGCGGCAGCGCGCGGAACCGTCAATGGACGTCCGCTGTTCTGAGACCGTTATTGAGCGCAAAAGCCCGCATCAGGTTGAATGCTGGAGTGGACACGGACTCGGAACTGATCATGAAGCGCGAGCTTCTCGCGTGGCTCGACGCTCAGCGGGCGCATATTGCGGAGCAGGTCAGGGCGATGCCGGCCGAGGCTCGTCGACGTTCTTACGTCGCCTCAGGCTGGACGCCACGAGGTTTGGTCAGGCACTTGACCCTGGACGTCGAGCGCGTGTGGTTCAGAGCCGTCATGGCTGGCGAGCGTGTGGATCTTCCGGAGGGGTACGACGGGTGGACCGCGTCGGAGCTCCAGAATGACGAGGAGCTACTCGAGCAGTACGCCAAAGAGTGCACACTGGCGACGTCGGCAGTCGGCAAGCTGGAGCTGGACGCTGAGCCAGCTTGGTGGTTCGAGGGCGGAGGGAACCCGCCGTATTCCTCTCTGCGTGAGGTCTTGTTGCACGTGATTGTCGAGACCGCTACGCATGCTGGACATCTGGATATCTGCCGCGAGCTGGCCGACGGCGGACAGCGCCTCGTCCTGGACGAGCCGACGACCTGAAAGTGCACCGCATGCACCGTTCCGCGTCGTGAACCGATGGTGCCCGGGTGTCGCCATGCCACGTCTGCGTTGTCAGCGTTCACCGTATGCCGAGGACAGCGCGATCGCTGACAGAGACTACCGGGGAGCCCGGCCGGTGGTGCCGTCCAGCAGTTCTCGAGCGGCGTCAAGGTGGCCCGCGTGGCGGGCGGTCTCTTCGATCATGTGCAGGACCACCCAGCGAAGATCGGTGATGGGCTCGTCCGGCCAGTCGAGCCCATGCTCGCCGAGCAGAGCAGCCTCGAGATCCCGCGATCGCAGGATCTCGTTCGAGATCTCGCACTGACGGTGGTACTGATCGATCACGGCGGTACTGGAATGTTCGGTGGCGAACGGCGCCTCGGGATCGTACGGCGGGTCGTCGATGCCGTCGTCCCAGGTCACCTGCGGTTCGGTCCCGAGGACCACCCATTGGAACCACATCGCCTCTGCCCCAGCCAAGTGCCGGATCAGCCCAGTCGGGGTCCAGCCGGACGGAAGCGCCGGAGTGTGCAGCTGAGCCTCGCTGAGCCCCTCGATGATCGCCACCACGGCGTTGCGCTGCTGGTCGAGAAAGTACTGCAACCGATCGCGCTCACTGATCCCGGAATCACCCACGCGCTGACTCTAGGGCAAACAACAACACGCCAACACGGAGCACCATCCACGCTCTCGCTCAGTTCGCGGTTCGCTTTAACACTCAGAACAGGACGCGCGCCGAGGGTTCAGAAGCCTGCTCCGCGTGAAGTGGCTCCTCGTTTCCGATCGCGCGACACAAACGCTCGGCCGCCAAAACGCTGATGCTCAGAAATGACCTGACGGGCCGTCGCTGGGGAGCTGGATGGATTCACACGGTTTTGCTTCCGAGAGTGCGCACATCCGCCGGGGGGACAACCGCCACCATCCCGGAGCTGAGTTTGAGGAAGGGAGCTTATGCGTCCCGTGGTGACGAGATTCAGAGGACCGGTCAAGTCACTCAGTACCACCCTGTCGAATCCGCTGATGCGCGTCGTTGACAAAGTGAGGGCGGTCCACCACCCGAGCCCGACATTTCACAACGCCACTCACGAAGGCTGACGCCATGCGGAAACTGACCTGTGCCATGAACCTGAGCCTTGACGGCTACATCGCCGCGCCTGACGACGACCTCGGGTGGAGCGTGCCGAGCGACGAGCTGTTCCAGTGGTGGTCTGACCGGGTGGGGGCGACGGGCCTAGCCCTGTACGGGCGAAAACTGTGGGAGACGATGAGCTCCCACTGGCCGACC
>JAWWPH010000351.1:0-11292 GCA_033850875.1 Nocardioidaceae bacterium
GGATCGGGAGAAAGGGTCATGCGGGGAAATCTAGCCTCTCTACGCTGTAGGGCATGCCTGGTGTTCCCCCCGCCCGATACGCCTACCTCGGCCCGGAGGGGACCTTCGCCGAGGCCGCGCTCCGGTCGCTGCCTGCCGCTGCGAAGGCGGAGCTCCTGCCCTGCGCATCGACGGCGACCGCGCTGCAGGCGGTACGCGACGGCGAGGCCGACGCGGCGGTCGTACCGATCGAGAACTCCGTCGAGGGACCGGTACCCGTCACCCTCGACTCGCTCGCGACCGGCGATCCGCTGATGATCACCCGCGAGATGCACGTCGAGGTGCAGTTCTCGCTGCTCGCCAAGCGGGGAACGCGAGCCGAGGACGTCCGGCGAGTCGCCACGCATCCGCACGCCGAGGCCCAGTGCCGGCGGTGGCTGGCCGCCAACCTGCCGAACGCAGAGGTCGTACTGGAGGCGTCGACCGCCTTGGCGGCTGCGATGGTGGCTGCGCCAGACTCGCCGTACGACGCCGCGATCTCCGCGCCGATCGCCGCCGAGACGTACCGGTTGGCGACGCTGGCGTCGGGTATCGCCGACCGCGCGGGCGCCGTTACGCGGTTCGTCCTCGTCTCGCGGCCGGGGCCACCGCAGCCGCCGACGGGTGCGGACAAGACGTCGATCGTCGTGTACATCCACGAGAACCGGCCGGGTGCGCTGCTGGAGCTGCTCGAACAGTTCGCCGTGCGCGGTGTCGACCTCACGTGGATCCAGTCCCGCCCGACGGGCTCGGCGCTCGGGAAGTACTGCTTCGCGATCGACGCCGAGGGTCACGTCGCCGACGCGCGTGTCGGGGAGGCGCTGATGGGGCTGCGCCGGACCTCCGACGAGGTGCGGTTCCTCGGCTCGTACCCGCGTGCCGACTCCGTGGTCACGTCGGTGACGGCGGGCACGGCGGACTCCGACTTCAAGGACGCCGCCGCCTGGCTCGCCCGCCTGCGCGGCTGAGTCCTCACCCGTCGACCGGGCGCATATGCAGTGCCGAGCGGGCGCATATGTAGTGCCGAGCGGGCGCATATGTAGTGCCGAGTGGGCGCATATGCAGTGCCGAGCGGGCGGAGATGTACCGCTGGCACGGGCTACGCGCGCCGAGACGTCAATTCGTGCGCGACACGCCCCACAGACCGGGCCCTTGGTGACGTCTCGGCAGAGGGGAACGGGGGCGCGAATAGCGAGAGGCACCGGGGCGAGCGACACGCGACAGTGCACGGGTCGATGAGGCGGGTGCCCGCTTAGGCTCGGGCCGTGCCTTTCGATCCCACGACACTCAGCTGGTTGGCATCGGCGGCGCTCGCAGTTGCGGTGGTCGCGTGTGCTCTCGCTCTGGCAGCGTGGCGCAGGGCGGGACGGCTGCCGGCTCGTCTCGCGAAGCCCGGAGCGCGTTCGCGTGCTTCGACCCGAGCCCGGTCGAGGACACCGCTCACCGCCGAGCAGACGACAGCACAGATCGAAGCGTTGAGGTCCGACGCGGCCACGGCTCTGCGGCATGTCGCCGTTGTCAGGTACGACGCCTTCGGCGACATGGGCGGGCACCTTTCGTGGTCTTTGGCTCTGCTGGACGACGGCGGAGACGGCGTGGTACTCACGTCCATCCATGGCCGGAGCGACTCGCGAACGTACGCGAAGAACGTTGCCGGCTGGTCCGCCACGCAGCAGTTGTCGCCCGAGGAGATCGAGGCGATCGGCTTCGCCCGCACGGCCTCGGCCTGAACGACCTATCTGCCGAGACGTCACCGAGGCCCTGTTCTGTGGGCGTGTCGCGCACGAATTGGCGTCTCGGCGCGCGTACGTCCGCGTACGGCCGGACATTCCGCCGCTCGCACCGACATCTCTGCCCAGTCGGCCGGCCATTTGCGCCCGCTCGACGCTGCATTTGCGCCCGCTCGGCACGGCGTTTGCGCCCACTCGGCGGGACGTTTGCGCCCGCTCGGCGGGACGGTCAGCGGGGGACGCGGACGAGGAGCACGCCGGGCTCGATGACGGCCGTCATCTCCGTACCGGCGCCGACGGGGTCCCCGTCGAGCTGCCGGGGTGCCGCGTGGGCGACCCGCAGTGTCACCGAGTGGCCGGTGAACCGGTCGAGCTCCTCGTCGGTACGCCGCCGCCGAGCCATCACGCGCAGGGCGAGAGGCACCCACCGGAACAGTCCCTGCGGCGCGATCACGACCACATCGAGTACGCCGTCGTCGATCCGGGCGTCGGGGAGCAGCGGGATGCCGGCCTGCAGGAACCCCACGTTGCCGATCAGCACGGTACGCGCACGCCGGCGCACAGGGCTGCCGCCGTCGATGGTGATCTCGACCCGCACCGCCGGGTAGCGCAGGTGCCGCGCGCCGGAGACGATGTACGCCGGCCAGCCGATCCGGGCCTTCAGGGCGTCGGGTGCGCCGGCCATGATCGCCGCGTCGAGACCGAGGCCGGCCATCACCACGAACCGGGTCGTGTCGAGCGAGTCACCGGAGATCCGGACCACGTCGATCGCCCGGTCCCGCCCGCGCAGCACGGTGTCGACCGCCAGGTCGCGCAGCAGCGGTACGTTGAGGTTTCGCGCCAGCAGGTTGCCCGTACCGGCCGGGATGACGCCCACCGGGACCCCGGTACCGGCCATCTCGCTGCACACCACGCGGACCGTACCGTCGCCGCCGGCCACCGCGACGACGTCCGCGCCGGCGGCCACCGCGGCCCGGGCCATCGAGCCGCCCGCGTCGTCGACCGTCGTCTCGAACCAGAGCGGCTCGTCCCAGCCCGCTGCCCGTGCGGCGTCACCTACCCGTGCCTTGAAGCTCTCCGGGTGGTCGATCTTCACCGGGTTGAGGACGACGGCGAGCACCCGACGGTCCTCCGGCGAGCCGGCCGAGACAGGCTCGAGTACCGGCTGTACCGGACCGTGCGACCCCAGACCGAACAGCGGCGCGAGGGCGACGACCGTCAACGCGCCCAGCAACCATCCCGCCACCACGTCGCTCGGATAGTGCGCGCCGAGAAGTACCCGGTCCAGACCGACCAGCAGCGCCAGCCCAAGCCACACCACCGTCAGCCACCGGCGCAGCCAGCGACGCTGCACGCTCTGTGTCGTGAGCACGACCAGCACGCCCACCAGCGCGGCGATCGCGCTCGCGTGGCCCGAGGTGAACGAGTAGCCGCCGATCTGGTGCGGGACGTCGGGCCGCTGCCGCTGCACGGAGTTCTTCATCACGAACGTGGCCGCACGGGATACGGCCACGACGGCCACGATCCAAAGAGCCACCCGGACTCGCCCGCGGATCGCGAGCACCGCGGCGAGCAGGGCCATCACGACGACATCGACGACCGGCTGGCTCACCGCAGCGATGACCACGAACACCTGGTGCCAGCCCGTACCGGCGACGGCACGCGACCACGACAGGACCACCGTCGAGTCGAATGACATAAGGGGGGAATACCGCGTCGTAACGAGCACGGTAAGCAGCACGAGTGGACCGGCGATGCCGCCGACGACCAGGGCTGAGCGTCGTACGGCGCGCGTATCGGTCACGTACGTTCTCGAGTCTCGTGCTGGGCGCATCCGGGTCGCAGAGAGCCTGCCTGCCCGGGGACGGGAGCCCCAGCCTCTCACGGAGACCGAGCCGCGGCGAAACCGTCGACGACGCCGAGGCGCCCAGACCGGCTGCCGAGCCAACCAGGCCCGATACCGGCTTGCGGCGGATCGATACGCTTGACGGGTGATCGACCTCCGCGAACTCCGAGATGATCCCGAGCGTGCCCGCGACGCACAACGACGCCGTGGCGCCTCTCCGGAGCTCGTCGACGAGATCCTCGCGGTCGACGAGAGGAGGCGGGCCTCCATCGCCTCGTTCGAGCGCCTCCGCGCCGAGCAGAAGGCCCTCGGCAGGCAGATCGCGACCGCGGACGCCGCCGAGAAGACCGACCTGCTCGCCCGGACGCGCGAGCTCTCCGCCTCGGTCAAGGAGGCAGAGGCGGCGCAGGACCAAGCCGAGGCCGCGTATACCGACGTGGTCATGCAGCTCGCGAACCTGGCGTCTCCCGACGCCCCTGCCGGTGGCGAGGACGACTACGTCGTGCTCGACCACATCGGCGAGCCCCGCGACTTCGCCGCCGAGGGCTTCGAGCCGCTCGACCACATCGAGCTCGGCCGTCGCCTGGGCGCCATCGACATCGAACGCGGCGCAAAGGTGAGCGGTGCCCGCTTCTACTTCCTGACCGGCATCGGCGCCCAACTCGAGCTGGCACTCGTCATGGCGGCGATGGACCGGGCCGCGTCGTGGGGGTTCGTCCCGATGGTCCCGCCCGCGCTGGTCAAGCCGCGGGCCATGGAGGGCACCGGGTTCCTCGGCCAGGCCGCCGACGACGTGTACCACCTGCCGAAGGACGACCTGTACCTCGTCGGCACGTCCGAGGTCGCGCTCGCCGCCTTCCACAGCGACGAGATCCTCGACGGCGCATCCCTGCCGCTGCGGTACGCCGCGTTCAGCCCCTGCTACCGGCGCGAGGCCGGCTCCTACGGCAAGGACACCAGGGGCATCTTCCGCGTGCACTGGTTCGACAAGGTCGAGATGTTCACCTACACGAGCCTCGAGGAGTCGTACGCCGAGCACGAGCGGCTGCTCGCGTGGGAGAAGGAGTGGATGACCGACCTGGGGCTCGCCTACCGGGTCATCGACGTGGCAGCCGGTGACCTCGGGCTGAGCGCCGTCCGCAAGTACGACTGCGAGGCGTGGATACCGACGCAGGGCAAGTACCGCGAGCTCACGTCCACGTCGAACTGCACCCAGTTCCAGGCCCGCCGGCTCGACATCCGGATCCGGCGCGGTGGCGCGATCGAGCCGGCTGCCACCCTCAACGGCACGCTGATGGCGAGCGCGCGCACCATCGTCGCGCTGCTGGAGACCCACCAGCAGGCCGACGGCTCGGTACGCGTGCCCGAGGTGCTCCGCCCGTACCTGCAGGGGCGAGCCACGCTGGAACCGGTCGCGTGAGCGAAGCCGCCACCGAGCCGCCCGGCGGCTGGCGCCCGAAGCTGCTCGCGCTCGACATCGACGGCACGCTGGTCGACTGGAAGGAGGAGATGACACCGGCCGTCCGCAAGGCCGTCCTGGCCGCCAGGGACGCCGGTGCGCACGTCGTGCTGTCGACGGGCAGGTCGGTGTACGGGATCATGCCGATCGTCGACCTGCTGGGGCTGCAGGCGGGGCACGGTGTGGCCAGCAACGGCGCCGTCACCTTCACGTACCCGCCGGTCGAGATCACGTCGTCGGTCACGTTCGACCCCGAGCCCGCAGTGCGGATGCTGCTCTCGCAGGTGCCGCACGCCCTGGTCGCCGTCGAGGTCGTCGGGCGCGGCTACCGCACCAACGCCGAGTTCCCCGAGGGCGAGATCACGGGCGAGATGTGGATCGAGTCGCTGGACGACCTGGTCAGGGAGCCCGTGACGCGTGTGATCGTACGGGACCCCGCCGCGTCGTCGGAGGACTTCGTGGCGCTGGCCCACTCCCTCGGGCTGCAGGGCACGAACTACTTCGTCGGGTACACCGCCTGGCTCGACCTGGTACCCGAGGGCGTCTCGAAGGCCTCCGGTCTCGCCGGCGTCGCGGCGGCGCTCGGCGTGGCACAGTCCGACGTGCTCGCCATCGGGGACGGCCGCAACGACACGGAGATGCTCGAATGGGCCGGTCGAGGTGTCGCGATGGGCCAGGCACCGGAGGAGGTGAAGGCGTCCGCCGACGCCGTCACCGGGCCGCTGAGCGAGGACGGCGCGGCCCTCGAGATCGCCTCCTGGTTCGACCTCAGCCTCTGAGCAGCGTCGCCCGCCACTCCGGCTCGAGCATCGACATGATGATCTCGTCGTGGAAGGCGCCGTCGTGGAGCACCACCTCGCGGCGGCGGCCCTCCTCGGTGAACCCGAGCGAGCGGTAGATCGCGTGCGCACGGGTGTTGTACGCGTATACGCCGAGCTCGACCCGGTGCAGTCCCATCTCGGCGAACCCGTACCGCAGCAGGACCCGGATCGCGTCCGTGCCGTAGCCGGCGCCGGTGTGCTCCTCGCCGATGATGATCGCCAGCATCGCGTCCCGGTTGCGGGGGGTGTCGGACCACAGGCTGGCATGGCCGAGCAGCTGGGCGGTGTCGAGGCTCTCGATGCTGAACCCCACCGACGACGACGTCTCGTTCTTGCTCCAGTTCCGGAACATGTCGGCGATCGGACCGGGAGGCATCGGCCGGATCGTGTTGGCCACGAGGGCGACGGTGCGCGGCTGCAGCCACCACCGCTCGAGGTCGGGCAGGTCCTCGTCGGCGAGCGCGCGCAGCCGGACCCGGTCGCCGACGAGCAGGCCGAGACCGTACTCGGCCGCTTCGTCCATGCTCTGCCACCCGCTCGCCATGCAGGGAGTCTGCCAGCCGCGGTCCGGCTGTGGGGGCCACCGGTACGACGGCCGCTCCGCACCGACGTTGACGGCGCTCGGTGTAGGGCTGGTGATGGATGAGCCGTCTCAGGCAGCCGCGGTCACGCGTGCGACAGCTTCACCGCGAACACCGGCTTCGACGTCGGCTGTTGCGAGCCCCCGGACGGCTCGACGGTGACGGCGATCTGTGAGGCGCCGACGGCCACCGGCGGCAGGGTCACGACGACCGCGGGCGCAGACGCTGCGGTGAACGTACCGGCGGGCCTCGGGGTCGGCGAGGAGCTGAACGTCCAGGCCTCGTACACCTTGCCCGACGGGAGCGCGGGCAGGTCGGCCGCGACCAGCACGGCGCGTTTCTGGCTGCGCGAGACGACGACCGTGCCGTTGCCGCCTGCGCTGAAGCTGGCGGACGCGGTCTTCGCGTCCTTCGCCGTGAGCACCTGTGTCAGCACTTGCGCCGACAGAGCGGCCTGCTTCGACTGCTCGCTCGCCTGGTTGGCGTCGATGCGGCTCTGAACGGCCCACCCGCCCATGGCGACCGCCACGACGACGGCCGCGGCCGCGAGCAGCCCGACGAGCCGGTTGCCGCCTTGCGCGGTGCGTTGCATCGGCACCACGTTGGTGCCTGCGCCGTCCGCTGAGCTCGCGCCCTCGGCGAGATGACGCCCGCGATCCTGCTCGTCGGTCGCGGCGACCAGGGCCGGTCCGGTCGCGGCGCTGTCCTGGGCCGTCTGCGCGATCTGCTGGAGTACCGACGCCCGCAGGGTGGGCGGCGGGTCGGTGGCCACGCCCTCCGAGAGCTGTACGGCGATCTCGCGCATTTCGGCCACCTCCTCACGGCAGTCAGGACAGGTCTCGAGATGAGTCTCGAACTGTTGGGTCTCTTCGTCGGACAGGGCGCCGACGGCGTACTCGCCGGCGAGGGAGTGCATGTCGCTCACGACGCTGCCTCCCCGAGATGGTGGCGAAGCCGTTTCATGGCGTCGCGGATACGGGTCTTCACGGTGCCGAGCGGAAGCTCGAGGAACTCTGCGACCTCCCGGTAGGTACGCCCTTCGAAGTACGCCATCCGAACGGCGGTGCGCTGGGCTTCCGGAAGCTGTTCGAGGGCCTCCCGGACCCGCTGGCTCTCGTCCTGGGCGACCACGAGGTCGGACGTGTCTGCCGTCACCCGCTGCGACTCGGCGTTGAAGTGCCGCTGCTCGCGGGCGAGGTTGCGCTCCGACGACCTGACCCGGTCGACGGCCTTGCGGTGGGCGATGGTGTTGAGCCAACCGGTGGGCGACCCCAGCTCGGCGTCGAAGCGCGGCGCCGACGTCCAGGCCTCGACGTAGACCTCCTGCGCGACCTCCTCGGCCTGTGCCCGGTCTCGCAGCACCCTCAAGACGATGCCGTAGACGGTGCGCGACGTGGCGTCGTAGAAGTCGGCGAAGGCGGCCTGGTCACCCTTCGCGATCCGCCCCATGAGCTCGACGAGCTCATGGCCGGCCGACGAACGCATGGCGACTACTGTGCCACGGGATGCGAAGCGACCCAGGCACGCCGGCAGTACGAATACCACCGGTCGTACCGCGATGCTGGTCATCTGCTTCCCGCTTCCTGTTCTGAGGAGGGACTGCCCTGCGGCAGCCCCTCCCCTCCCGAGATCTGTGGAGCAGTGGTCACATCTTCGGCGGAGAGAGAACCCCGTCGATGAGGTAGACCGTGGCGTTGGCGGTCTTGACGCCGCCGCAGATCACGTTGGCGCCGTTGACCTTGATGTTGTCGCCGGAGCCGGTCACCTTGAGCGACGAGCCCTCGGCGGTCTTGTGCGTACCGTCGATGGCGGCAGGCTTGATCTGACCGGGCAGCACGTGGTACGTGAGGATGTTGCTCAGCAGTGTCGCGTTCTTCGGCATCGCCAGAGCGGTGACCGTCTTCTTCGGCAGCGCTGCGAAGGCGGAGTCGACCGGCGCGAAGACCGTGAACTGGCCCCCGTTGAGCGTGTCGACCAGGTTCACCTTCGGGTTCAGCTTGCCGGAGACCGCGGCGACCAGCGTCTTCAGCAGCGGGTTGTTGCTCGCTGCCGTGGCAACCGGGTCCTGCGCCATGCCGGAGACCGATCCGGAGCCCGACGGCACGGCCTTGGCGTACGTCGCGCAGCCCTTGCCGACGAGGTCGGCCATCGCTGCGTTGGCAGGAGGGGTCATGTTGTCGGACGAGGTGGTGGAGCCACCTGCGCCTGACGCGTTGGTGTCACTCGAGCCGTTCGACGAGCAGCCGACGGCGCCCAGGAGAGCGACGGCGCAAGCCGACACCGCGAGGGTTTTGACGGGGGTGAGACGCATGGTGGGTACTTCTTTCCGAGATAGGTGCTGCGTGAGATGGATGTTTGCCCCGATTACCGTCATGCGACGGTGACGTTGACGCTGTGCCAACCTGTTGCCCCGTCGGGCCGAGGCGCGACTCGACGGGAAGTCTGGGTGTATCCGGAGTGGTCGGTGGCGCGGACCTCGAGCAGGTGGCTGCCGGAGTCGGCGTCCCACTCGTAGACCCACTGTCGCCAGGAGTCGATGGTGTCTTCTCGCGGGAGCCGTGCCGGCTGCCAGCTGCCGCCGTCGATGCGGACCTCGACCTTCTCGATGCCCGTGTTCTGGGCCCACGCGACGCCGGCGACGGCGTTCTTGCCGGGCTTGAGGCTGGCGAAGGAGGCGGGGACGTCGATCCGGCTGAACGTCTTGATCGGAGCCTGGGCCGAGAAGCCGCGGCTGGTCCAGTAGGCGCTGAAGTCGGCGAACCGGGTGACCTCCAGGTCGACGAGCCACTTGGTCGCCGACACGTACCCGTACAGGCCGGGGACGACCATCCGAGCGGGGAACCCGTGCGCCAACGGCAGCGGGTCACCGTTCATCCCGATGGCGATCATCGCCTCGCGGTCGTCGGTCAGGGCCTGCAGCGGAGTGCCGATCGTCATCCCGTCGACGCTCGTCGACTTGACGGCGTCGGCGCCCGACTGGACACCGGCCCGCTCGAGCAGGTCGGAGACCTTCACACCGAGCCACAAGGCGTTGCCGGCGTAGTGGCCGCCGACCTCGTTGGAGACGCACGCCAGCGTGACGCGCCGCTCGATGAGCGGCATCGACACCAGATCGGCGAAGGACAGCTCGATCTCGTGGTCGACGAGGCCGTGGATCTTCATCGACCAGTTCCCGGCGTCGATCTGGGGTACGGAGAGCGCGGTGTCCACGCGGTAGAAGTCGGAGTTCGGCGTGATGTACGGCGTGAGGCCCTTGACGCCGTCGAGGGTCATCGCCCCGGTGAGGGCCGGAGCGGCATCCGCCGCCTTCGGCAACGCGATGTCCGACCGAGAGCGGGCACCGGCGTTGCCGAAGACGCGGGTGGATCCGAGACCCACTGCCGCCACCGCGCCGCTGGCGAGAGCGGCCGCGATGAACGCCCGGCGGTCGAAGCCCGCCGGAGCTGAGTTCTCCACCCGGCTGCTCGCCTTCGGCCGTGCGGTGGGGGTACGCCGGAACTCCGGCTCTGCCAGGGTGGTCGAAGCGGCGCCTCGGCGGCCGGCGACGGCAGATCGTGCCGTGCTCCCGGTGCCCACGGCGACGAGATCCGCCGACTCGTCGGAAAGGTGCGGGGCCGCGGAGTCGGCGTCGTTCCAGCGACGGGTGAAGACGAACAGGAAGCCGATGCTGACCGCGAGGGCCACGACGGCGGGGGCGATCTTCGCGAGGCTGCCGACGAGCGTCGTACGGTCGGCGTACGCAGCGGCCAGCCCGACCAGGCCGAGCGCGGCCGTCAGTGCGAGGGCCAGCCGCCGACTGCGCCACGCCACGATGCCGGTGAGGGCCGCGAGCACCGCGATGGCGCTGAAGATGCCGGCAAGGAGGAACGGCTTGTCGTTGGTGCCGAGATGGTTGACCGCCCAGTCCTTGACGGCGCCGGGAGTCGCGTCGATGACGCGAGACCCGACGGCCGTGCTCGGAGTGGGCGCGCCACCGACGATGACCGAGACGATCATCGACGCTCCGACCCCGGCGGCAGCGGACAGGAGTCCGGCTGCTGCACCGAGCGGGATGCGGATGCGGTTGGTGGGCTTCACAGTCCTGATTCGCCACCGGCAGCACTTCGGATTGCCGCTGAAGGGGCAAAAGTCCGAATTCAGCGAGCCGCACCCGCCGGCGGGCGCGCTCGGCGAGGTCGGCTACTCGGTAACGTGTCGGCATCCATGACCGATTCAGTCGCACATCAGGGCCACTCCACGCCTCCCGGGCCGGATGCTCCCGGCGCCGTGACCTGGGCGACGGCCGCGACGGCGACGCTGCACTGTCTGACCGGGTGCGCGATCGGCGAGGTCCTCGGCATGGTCATCGGTACCGCCGCCGGACTACAGAACGCGGCGACGGTCGTGCTGTCGATCGCCTTGGCCTTTGTTTTCGGCTACGGCCTCACGATGCGCTCGGTGTCGGGGGCCGGCCTGTCGCTGCGCCAGGCGCTGGGCGTCGCGCTGGCGGCGGACACCGTGTCGATCGCCGTGATGGAGCTCATGGACAACGCGTTCATCGTCGTCGTCCCCGGAGCCCTGAACGCCGGACTCGGCTCGGCGCTCTTCTGGGCCTCACTCGCCGGGTCACTCGTCGTAGCCTTCGTCGTCACCACTCCGGTCAACCGGTGGATGATCGGCCGTGGCAAGGGTCACGCGGTCGTCCACGCCTACCACCACTGACCGCCGTGTCAGCGCGGTCGTTCCCCGAACGATCCGACCTCGAGGTGCCCGAGTACCTGTGGGTCGAATCGTGCGGGTCGGGCAGGCTGCGTTTCGGGTAGCAGCGTCAGCGGCTCCCGGTCGCGGGTGAGAGCCG
>JAWWPH010000297.1:0-2623 GCA_033850875.1 Nocardioidaceae bacterium
CGACAGTTCCGGGGCGTCACCGGGATGGTCCGATGTACCGGTCTCGCGCCCCGACCGTGGCGCCCTCGGTCCAGCCAGGACGACGCGGCTCGGTGCGGACGAGTCAGGAACGCGTGGTGCGCCGTTCGGCGTGGCCGCAGAGCTCGTCGAGGAACCGCTCCTCGGTCCACTGCTGGTCGACGGCCCGCCAGGCCAGCTCGGCTTGCGTCTCGGGCGCGAGTCCGTCCACCGGCGCGTCCTTGTCCAGATCGGTGGGAAAGGCGTATCCCTCCGCCGTGGCGGCGATGGCGTTGCGCAATCCCGCCTCACCCGTACCGGCCCGCCTCAGCTGGCAGAGCGTTGGGAAGACGGCGCGCAGCATCGCAGCGCGGTCGACGCTCTCCATGGCCCGCCCGAACGCCGACGACACCTGGAGAAGGTTGGCCATTCGCCTCACGTCCGCGGAACGGTTGGAGCCCGCACCGTGGAACAGGGCCGGGTTGAAGAACGCGGCGTCGCCGGTAACGAGCGGCAGCTGTACATAGTTGGCCTCGAAGTAGTCGCTGAAGTCCGGCAGGTGGAAGGCCAGGTAGCCGGGCTCGTACTTCTGCGAGTGGGGCAGGTACAGCGTCGGACCGGTCTCCACGGGCATGTCGGAGTGCGCCACGGCTCCCTGGAGGGTCAGCGCCGGGGTGAGCCGGTGGATGTGGGTGGGGTAGCGGGCCGCCTGGTCCTCGGACATGAAGCCGAGGTGGTAGTCGCGGTGGGCGGTCTGCGCCGTGCCGCCGGGGTTGACGACGTTCACCTGTGACGTGACTTGATAGCCGGGGCCGAGCCAGGCCACCGACACCAGGTTCAGGATGTCGTTGGAGTAGTAGTCGACGAACGTTCGCGGGTCGTGGAGCGCCAGCTTCTCCAGAGCATTCCAGACGCGGTCGTTTGCCCCGGGCTTGGCGAAGTGGTCGCCGGAGGCCACGCCCCTGCTGCGCTGATCGTCGATCAGCTCGCGGAACGCGGCGCTCGCGCGGTCGACGACATCGACGTGGTCGAATGCTCCCTTGAAGACGACGATTCCTGGACCGTCCATGAGGGCGTGCGCAAGCTCGGCCTGTACCCGCCGGCGACCGCCCGGCTCGTCAACGATCGACCGCAGCGTCGCGGCGGAGTAGAGGAGGACTCCCTGGACGACCTCGTCGGCGAACGGGAAGTCGTCCTTGTCGGTCTGCTGGGACACGACGGAGATGAAGTCGTCGAGACGGCAGCTCTCGCGAGACAGCCACCCGGATGCGGCCGTGTCGACCGTGGAGGAGGTCATAGCCTTGCCTTTCACGAGGGGTGCTGCGAGGAGCGGACCGCACGTGCCTGCAAGCCTAAGGTCTGTCGGTTGGACGTCAAACGCCGCGACGAGGCGCCGCGCTCGTACGACGGCACGGAGAAGGGTGCACGATGCGCATCGGGTTGGTCGGACTGGGGCGGATCGGCGCCCTGCATGCGGAGACGCTCAGCGGGCTCGACGCGGTGACCTCTCTGGTCGTGACCGACGTGAGTCATGATGCTGTGGCCGGCGTCGTACGTCGGCACGGAGCGGACCCGGTTGACGACGTCGCTGCGATGCTGGCTGCCGGCGTCGACGGTGTGGTCGTCGCGGCCGCGACCGCGTCCCACCCGTCCCTGGTCCTGGCCGCCGCGGAGGCCGGCGTCCCGGTGTTCTGCGAGAAGCCGCTGGCGGCGACGGCGCAGGAGGCGGTGACCCTGCGCGACCGACTGGCTGGCCTCGACGTTCCCGTGCAGGTCGGCTTCCCGCGCCGCTTCGACGCCGGGTTCGCCGCTGCCCGGGCCGCCGTGTCGTCGGGGGAGCTGGGGTGGCTCCACACGGTCAGGGCGACGACGCTCGATCCCGCGCCACCCCCGCGGGCGTACGTGGCGGGTTCGGGCGGCATCTTCCGCGACTGCAGCATCCACGACTTCGACGCGATCAGATGGGTCACGGGGCGGGAGGTCACCGAGGTGTACGCCGTCGGGAGCAACCGCGGCGAGGGGTCCTTCGCCGAGGTCGACGACGTGGATACCGCCAGCGCCGTGCTGACCCTCGACGACATGACGATCGCGGTGGTCTCGAATACGCGGTACAACGCCCGCGGGCACGACGTCAGGATGGAGGTACTCGGCTCGCGCGACAGCGTCGCGGTCGGCCTCGAGGACCGGCTGCCTCTTCGCTCGGTCGAGCCGGGCACGACGTTCCCCGGCGGCGAGCCCCACGTCTTCTTCATGGACCGTTTCAAGGACGCCTTCCGGGCCGAGCTGGCGGCGTTCACCGAGGTCGTCGCAGGTATCCGGGAGTCGCCCTGCACCGTCGACGATGCGCTGCAGGCGACCTGGATCGCCGAGGCATGCACGCTGTCGCGGCGAGAGCACCGACCGGTCGCGCTGTCCGAGGTCAGATAGCCGCGTGGCCGGGCCGAGACCGAGGAACGTCGCCGGACGAGCGCGGGGGCTGACGACGCGATGCCGGCGCCTCACGATTAGAGGGGAGCGATCGCGGTCGCGGGTGCCGCCGTCCTGCTGGGCGCGGGCTGCTCAGGGACCAGGGCGACTCAGCTGTACCCGGCGACACCGCTGGACGCAGCGGGACGTCCATGTCCGG
>JAWWPH010000310.1:0-2908 GCA_033850875.1 Nocardioidaceae bacterium
GACGTCGTCTCGGCGACGCCGACGTTGTACCTGATGGCATCCAGATCGAACTGCAGATAGGTGAACGACCCTTCGGGCTGTGGCGCGTGCCATACACCCTTGCCGACCGTCAAAACCCGGTGCCCGCCTGTCTCGCGATGCCCTGCGAGTGGGGTTGACCAGCGCAGTGGTGTGAAGGTCTTGCCATCTGCGGAGGCACGTGTTCGGTCGTCGGAGACGAAGTCGACCAGGTCGTGCTCGGCGTTGAAGGTGAGAACGGCTGAGACGGTCTGCCCGCCGTCGGTGAAGTCGCCCCGGACGTGGAGAGCATCGATGGCAGTCCACGTTACGGGGGCGCCGACGATCGCGCCCGGTGCCATGACGACGAGGTCGTTGAACACCGTGACGGTCTCGCCACGATCCATCTCGGGACCTGAAGCGTCGACCACGGTGAACAGGGAGAGCAGCTTCACACGCATCGTGGCCGTGCCGCCGATGAACACGTGCAGGACTGTCACGGGAAGCCCAGACCTGGTGGCGTCCATGAGGAAGATCCGCTGTGGTCGTGGCCCGTAGGTGTTGACCTGCTGGCCGGTGAACGGCATCCACGCCGCGCCCGGGCCACTGCGGATACGGCCGTGGAAGTCGGCGCGGAAGCTCACCACTCGTGGCTGCCCGACGGCCCCGGAGCGCCGGATATAGGCCGCCAACGGCGGAGGGAAATCCACGAGATCCGATTCGTGAACGACCGGCGGAGAAGGGTTGACGCCATCGAGTGCTTGAGTGGCATGTTCCCGATACTGGGCGTGGAAACTGGACGGTCCCTCCGAAGCGAAGCCGTACCCGGCGGCGAGAACCAGGATCAGGTTGACGATGGTTCCGGCGCGCGCGTCGTTCCATGAAGATGCAATGGCGATCTGGGAGACCGCTGCGGCGCCAAGAGCGATGATCCACCACCGGGTGGGTGGTCCAAGGGCGAGCAACGCCGCCGAGGTGAGGACGAGCGCCGCAGCGACCAGCCAGGACATCCCTGCCAAGACGCCGATCGGTTTCGTGAGTTGGGAAACGTCGGCCAACCCGAAGCCCTTTGTTGCGCCGAGGAGGTGGATGAGCCCGTGGCCCGCGAGTACGGCAACGAGCAACCAGCGCAGCGTGGTGGTCATTGAGATCATCTCTTTCATGGCTACGTTCGCGGGTCTCCCGGGCTCCGTTGAAGCGCGTGGATTCAGTTTGGTTGGAGCTGGCTAGGAGCTGGCGATCGCCTGCAGGATGTTCAGGTGCATCGCCCGTAGCGCCGGTAGGGCTGCCGCGAGCACTCCGACGACGCCCGAGGCCACCAGCATCGCAAGGATGAGAGTCCAGGGGATGGCGAGGCTCGTGAGGCCCTGCGAGACGAGGCCACGCTGGAGCGCCACCCCCAGTCCGAGGCCGAGCGCAGTGCCAAGCACGGCACCGAAGACGGCAGTAGCCACAGCCTCGATGGTGATCATGGAGCTGAGCTGTCGGCGGCGGAGCCCGATCGCCCGGAGCAGGCCGATTTCACGGGTCCGCTCGAAGCCGGACAGGGCCAAGGTGTTGATGATGCCCAGGACGGCAACGATGACGCTGAAGAGCAGGAGGACGTAGAGCAGGTTGATCAACGTGTCGATGGAGGCGCCTTGGGCGTCGGCGAATTCCGCCCCGTCCTGGACCGAGACGATCAAGTAGGGACGGACGAGGTCGGTCAGCTCGGCTCGCAGGGCGTGGAGGTCGGCCCCCGGTACAGCCCGCACGAAGAGGCGGGCGTCGGCCTGCTGACTGGCGGGGAGGGCGGAGGTGTAGAGCGAGCGGTCGACGATCACGTGGGAGCCGAAGGCCTGACTGTCTCGGTAGATGCCGCCGACCTCCAGGGGCTGACCGCTCAGGGTACCGACCGCCGCGGACAGCGAATCCCCGACGTGCCAGCCATGGGCGCTGGCGGTGGCCTCGTCGACCAACACGGTGTGTGGACCGAGCGCGGAGAGCTGGCCGTCCTTCATGGGGACCCGGAAGTTCGCCGCGACGTCGGCGGCCGCGGTCGCTGAGGCGCTCGTGTGGAAGGTCCCGATCCGCACGTCCACGAAGCTCACGGCGGCCACCGAGCGCACGGCGGGCAGCGCACGAACCGCGTCGGCCACGGGGGAAGGGACCGGAGCCACGTTGCCGCTGTTGAGTACGAAGTTCGACGTCAATTCGTCGGCAACTCCGCTGCTCACGCTGGCCTTGACACTTTGGGCCAGCACCGAGATACCGGATATCAGCGCCAGCCCGATCATCAGGGCGCTCGCCGTGGTGGCTGTACGACGCGGGACGCGGAGCGCGTTTTCTCTCGCCAGGCGTCCCACAGCCCCAAGGACCGCGACGAACGGCCACGCGATCAACTGGACGACGGGACGGGTCGCTAGCGGCGCCCCGACCAACATGCCGAGCACCGCGGCGACCGCTCCGACCGCGGCCACCGGCCAGGACACCTGCGGGCGGGTCACCGAAAAACCCAGCACTGACCCGCCGGCCACGAGCAGGGCCAAGCCGACCATGCCTCGCTTACCGAGGGCGCCGGAGACCGAACCGACGTCACCTCGCATCGCTGCCACCGGCGCGACTCGCGAGGCGCGGCGAGCGGGCAGCACGGCCGCGACCACCGTGACCACCACTCCCACAAGGACGCTGAGAACGACCGTGGTCGCACTCACAGGGAGTCCGCCGCCGAGGTCGGTGCCGAGAATGGTCCGGATCACCGCTTCGGCGCCTGCGGCGACGAGGAGTCCGAAGGCGATGCCGAGCATCGAGCCGACCAGGCCGATGACGACCGCCTCCCCCAGCACCGACCGGATCACCTGGGATCTCGTCGCTCCGATGGCTCGGAGCAAGGCGAGCTCGCGAGCACGTTGCCCCACGAGCATCGAGAAGG
>JAWWPH010000326.1:0-5319 GCA_033850875.1 Nocardioidaceae bacterium
CTCCGTCCTCACAGACCACCTCGACGTCGCCCATGTGCAGGTCTTGGCCGGGCCGCGTGACGACGGGTACGTGGTCTTCCAGGCCGTTGGGGGCCGTCCCGATCGCCGCCCGCAGGACCGAGACCACCTCCGGGTCGACGTCGCGCAGCGTGTCCTGCGCGTCGGTCCAGCGGGTCTGGATCCCCCAGCCGTCGGCGTCGGGTGCGGAAGTCGGGTCGGTCGGCATGGCGGAATTGTGCCCGGCATACCTGGTCACTGCACGGGGAGGGCAGGGACACGACTCGCCGGCCGCGGAAGGGGTACGGATACAGTCCACCGGACACTGCGAGGAGTACCCATGTCGAGCTCGGAAGTCGTCGTCGTCGGGGCGGGCATGGCCGGGCTCGCCTGTGCGGTGGAGCTGACTCGACGCGGTGTCGACGTCGTCGTCCTCGAAGCGTCAGACGCCGTCGGCGGTCGCATCCGTACCGACCGCCTCGACACGATGCGGCTCGACCGCGGCTTCCAGCTGCTCAACCCCGCGTATCCCGCGCTGGACGGCATGGTGGAGCTCGACGCGCTCGACCTGAAGCCGTTCGGCGCCGGGGTGGTGGTCGCCTCCGGCGGCGAACGCACGGTCCTGGCCGACCCGCGACGGTCTCCGGCCGACCTCGCCGGCGCCTTCAGCAGCGCCAGCGGTTCGCTGCTGGAGAAGGCACGCTTCGCGTCGTACGTGGCGCGGACGGCCGTGGGCTCGGGGCAGCACCTCAAGAGCCGGCCCGACGAGCGGTACGGCGCTGTGCTGGACGCGGCCGGCATCGACGGCAGGCTGCGCCGCAGGGTCCTGGACCCGTTCCTCGCGGGTGTCCTCGGCGAGGACGAGCAGGAGTCCTCCCGCATCTTCGTGGACCTGCAGCTGCGGATGTTCGCGCGCGGAACGCCCTCGGTCCCCGCTGCCGGCATGCAGGCGATCCCGGACCAGGTCGCAGCGAGGCTGCCCGCAGGTACCGTGCACCTCGGCGTCACCGTGACGTCGGTCGGCGACAAGACGGTACGGACCGACTCCGGCACCTGGCGCGGCGCCGCGGTCGTCGTCGCGACCGGCGGCCCGTCGGCGAGCGTCCTCACCGGTCTGCCCTCGCCACGGATGCGCGCCCTGACGACGTTCTACCACCACGCGGAGCACTCGCCCGCCTCACGGCGACTCCTGCACGTCGACGGTGATCGCGACGGACCGGTCGTCAACACCGCGGTGATGTCAGACGCCGCGCCCACGTACTGCTCCGACGGTGCCCTCGTCTCGAGCACGATCCTCGGCGCCGCGCAGGATGCGGACACCCGGTCGGCAGTGACCAGGCAGCTCGGCCGCATCTACGGCGTCGACCCGTCGAGCTGGGAGCTCGTGGCGACGTACGCCATCGCCGAGGCCCTGCCGGCCATGCTGCCGCCGCTCGACCTACGGCAGCCCGTCGCGCTGGGAGACGGGCTCTACGTCGCCGGTGACCACCGCGACTCCGCGTCGATCCAGGGTGCCATCGTCTCCGGTAGAAGGGCGGCGGCCGCAGTGCTCGGTGCCGTCGGCGGCAGTGGGTAGGCTGACGGTATGGGTATCGTGCTCGCACTGCTCGCCGCGATCGTCGTCCTGGTCGTCCTCAGCATGGTCATCGCCGCGCTGAAATGGCTGCTGATCATCGCCGTGGTGATCGCCGTCGTCGGTCTGCTGGTCGGGGTGCTGCCGAGCGGGCGCTCCAAGTCCCGTCGCTGAACCGGCCCCCCTGACCTAGTCGGACTCCGGTCGCGCCGCGTGGCCGGGCCTGCCGTGCGTACGGCGGGCCTCCTTCATCTCCGCTTCGTACAGGTGACGTCTGCCGGCAACCAGCTGCTCACGAGTCAGCTGTTCGAGCTCGTGGAAGACGCGGTAGTACCCGTCGTCGTACTCCTCGATGATCTGGAACGTCCAGCGTCCTGGGAGCACGTTGCGCCCGATCAGCTCTTGCTCGATGCGGTCCGCGAGCTCGTGGTGGCCGGCGTCGCGCAACCCTCCGACAGCCTCTTCCAGCTCGAGGTCGGCGGAGCCGGTGAGCTGATGGAACGTGAACAGATGACCTCGCGCCCGCTCGACCGTCTCCAGAGCCTCGGTGAGCTTCCCCACCGCCGCCACAGTGTCGCTGTCGACCCCTGCGGGTCGTTGGTGTAGCGGCGAAGGTCGGTCCGTGGGCGGGTCGGCTGTCATGGCCCGTCCTTACCCTGGTGGTGCGCTCTCAACCATCAGCCGGGCGGGCTCTCGGGTTTCGATTCGCAGTGGGCGGGTACGGCAGCCGGAATACCGGCCGTGGTGCCGTGACCCGGCGGTGCCGGCCCACCGTCTCAGGAGGTCGTGTGCGCATCATCGGGCTCATTATCGTGATCTGGTTGCTGATCGGGGTGGTGGCAGCCGCCCAGCGGAACTACTTCTCCGGCGGTAGCACGAACTGCGCCAAGACGAGCGACACCGTCGTCACGATCGTGGCCGGTCCGCTCAACTACGTCGGCGTCAACCCGAAGGTGAAGTGTTCGTTGCCGCAGCCCTCGAAGTGACCTGCCGCGGTTACCGGGTCCGCGTCAGGCAGGACGGCAACGGGATTCGCCCCGCCCCGCAAGCCCGCGAGGCGGGGCGAACCTCTGCGTCGACGCGAACTGCTCGGGCCGGCCTCTAGTCGTGGCGAAGCGACACATCGTGCACGTTCGATCCCGTCCGAACCCGCACCGCGCCGGTGGCGAGCTCGTATCCGCGCTTGAACACCGTGAGCTTCGGGTATCTGCCGACCGGAACCGGGCCGATCGAGTAATGCCCTCTGACCCCGGTCCGCGTCGAGGGGTTCGTCACGAATGGCGACCCCTCGAAGGCCAGTGACACCACCGCGCCCTTGACGGGTCGGCCTGTCCGACGATCGGTCACAATCCCGGTGATGCCCCCTGTCCTGCTCCCCTTCGGCGGCATGGCGAAGCTGGCCCCCGGCGAGGTGTCGTCGCCGCCGAGCGAGCCGGCGAAGTAGCCCATGCCGCGGCGGGCGAACACCTGCCAGATCGCGTGCCTGTGGCGTCCCCCGTAGACCGACAGGTCCGCCAGCAGGATCGCGTTGCGCTCGTCGAGGAACGACGGGTCGGCAGGCGACAGCTCCATGGCACGCGTGACGAGCATCTCGGTTGTGGTCGATCCCAGCCTGCGCCGCAGGTCCCACAGGGTCTGTGCCCAGATCTCGCCGTCGGAGTGCACCTCCGGGAACCCGAAGACGGACCCGTAGTCGGCGTACGTGTACCCGCCCCGGTGCCCTGTTCTGCCACCGGAGCATCGGCGCGCCTTGGCACCCACGGCGCAGTCGAGCGGCTCCGTCCGGTCGAGGGCAACGCCGGCCCCGTCGTACCGGAAGAGCACGACGTCGCCGGACCGGGGCCGGTCCCTCTGCAAGTGGCGCTTGACGAGGTAGTCCATCGCGTACCAGTCACTCCAGGCCTCACCCATGGCGCCCGCCTGGACCGGACCCAGCGTTGTGCGACCCGTCGCGTCGACGACCAGTCGGTCGGAGAGGCCGTGCGTGTACTCGTGGTACACCGTGTCCGCCTCGTCTCCGACGTTCGTCGGAGAGAAGGGGTCGCCGCCAGGGTAGGCGGTGTGCGGCGCGTGCTGGAGATACATCTGCATGCGCGGCGGCCGGCCGTCCGGAGGGGTCGCCATGTTGGCGTTGTCGATGTGCTCGCCGTCGGGAAGGCCGTGGTCGGTGTTGGCGCCGTCGTCGGTCTGGGTCTGTACGGCGTCCCCGCCCCTGCCCTTGCCGGTCCTGTTGACCCGCTGGAAGTTGCCGGCAGCCTCGGTGAACCCGATCGGCGCTGCCCTGAGATGGTCGTGCCAGCTGTTGACGAAGAAGAAGACCTGGGTCGCGTCCTGGTTGCGGTTGACACGCCACGAGAAGGGCTTGCCGGGATTCCAGGAGCACGGATAGGGGTGCCCACAGAACGAGACGTGCTGTAGCTGGAACGGCTTGAGCCGGTAGGCCCACGAATGGGGACTCTTCGCAGGGATCTCCTCGTTGCTGCTGACGGCGTCGTCGTCGTTCGTGTCGGCGTACGCGTGGGAGTTGTTGCCGCGAAGCACGACCGCGTGGCGTGGGAGCCAGCCGAGCTTCGTGAAGTTGATGTGGAGGGCCCGTCCCCCCGGCTTGTGACGCGGGAAGTAGCGGAAGGCGAGCCCCGTCGACGGGATGGGTCGTGACGTCGCCAGGTGCCCACGACGGATCGAGCGCACGGGATGGGCGTCGTCCGTCAGGTCCTGGCGGTACAGGATGCGGCCGTCTGTTGCCTCGACCACGCTCAACATCGGCCGCGGAGCCGACATCGTGATCGTCTGCCACGCCGGCAGGGTCCGCGACCCACTGCTGAACAGCACCCGTTCGGCAGTGTCTCGAGGACCCGCGGTACCACCCTCGCCGACAGAGACGCGCGCTCGGGCTATTGCGGAGACTGCCGAGGCGACCTTGCTCTGCGCGCCCACGGGTGGGGCGGTCAACCCTGAGATCGGAGACCCGCCGAGCATGAGCAGCCGGCCGCTGCCGGTGACGGCAGCCTGTAGGCCGTTGCTGAACACGGGGATGCCGTCGACGGACTGGGTCCAGGACAGGTGATGCGTACCCGTGATGTCCACATAGTCGCGTCGCAGGCTCAGCGTGCGCAGGTCGGCGCGGGACAGACCGAGAGCCGACAGGTGCCGGCGTACGAAGCCGAGCGCGACCTGCTCGGCGGAGCGTCGGCTGGGTCCGGTGAGGAACCCGTCGAGACGGGCCACCAGCCGCGGGGTCCTCGTCATGCCGTCCATGTCGACGACAGCCTGCCGGCCTAACGAGCGTCTGAGCAGCTCTGTTCGCGGCCGCGACGAAGCTCGCGCGGCGCGGCCGGCCAGCATCGCAACCCTGGCGGACGAGTCTGGCTGCCTCGAGTCGTAAAAAGCCTTGCCAGACTGGCCTTTCGCGTGGGGAGCCGGCGCGCGGGCGACACGTTGGCCGACGGCGGCCCGCTCGTGCGGAGTCCCCTGAGCCGACGGCAGCGCAGCGACCCCCAGGCCGAGGGAAAGAGTCGTGGCGACCAAGACGGCAACCGGAACGGGCCGCTGGAGCCTGGGGCGTCTGCTGGCCATGTCCGAACCCCCTCAACTCCCCGGCGAGGAATCGTCGGAACCGCTTACTCTTCTACGAGTCCGAGCCGTGCACAAGCGACCCGACCGAACGAGCCCGGAGGGGACCTCATCGACTCCGCCGTGCCGCTGCAACGATTCCGCGTGGCGACTGGCGGCATCAACGGCTCGGCGGT
>JAWWPH010000345.1:0-10912 GCA_033850875.1 Nocardioidaceae bacterium
CGACCTGGCCGAGGTGGCCGCCCAGGAGGAGCGGCGCGGGTCGTCCGCGCCCTGACCAGAGCGACTCGACACAGCGACTCGACGAAGGAGAGACAAGATGACGACGGAGTTCAAGAAGGGTGACCGAGTCACCTGGAACAGCCATGGCGGCACCGCCGAGGGCGAGGTCGTGCGCAAGATCACCGAGGACACCGAGCTCGCCGGCCGACAGGTCCGTGCCGGCAAGGATGACCCGCAGTACCTCGTCCGCAGCGACAAGAGCGGGGGCGAGGCGGTCCACAAGCCGTCGGCGCTGAAGAAGAGGGCTGACCACATGGCCAGACAAGCCGTTGACGCGGTAATCGAGATCTGGGACGACTGGCAGGATGCTGTCAACATGACCGCGAAGGAGCTGGAGGACTTCCTCGGGTCCGACGAGTCGAAGTCGGTGGGCGACAAGAGCTCGGGCGGCGAGTCGACCGGTCACGCGTCCGGCCGGCGGATCGTCGAGATCCAGCGCACGAAGAAGGCCGACCTCACCGAGGACGACGCGGCCCACATGCGCAAGGTCGTCGGCTACGTCCACCGCCACCTCGCGCAACGCCCGTCCGGCGATGTCGCCGGCACCAGCTGGCGCTACTCGCTGATGAACTGGGGCCACGACCCGACCAAGTAAGAGGGTCGACCTACACAGCTGCAGACGCCGACCCCCGGGCGCCCTGAGCCGTCAGCGTCCGCCGTCGGCACACCTCAGCAGCCCTCGCTAAGGTCGCTCCATGACGACCGACGGCTATCTGCGGTACCCCCATGTGCGGGGATCTCTTCTCACCTTTGTGGCGGAGGACGACGTCTGGCTCGCGGACACCGGAGGAGGCCGCGCCTACCGGCTCAGCGCGGACAGCGTGCCCGCTCTGACGCCGCGGATCTCCCCCGACGGGTCACGGGTGGCCTGGGCCGCCCGGCGCGACGGAGCCACGGAGGTGTACGTGGCCCCGACCGAGGGAGGAGCGTCGCGTCGGCTGACGTACTGGGGCCAGCCCGGTACCCGGGTCACCGGTTGGGTGTCCGATGCCGAGGTGATGGTGCTCAGCACGGTCGGAGAGAGCGAGTGGGTACGGATGTGCGCCCACGCCGTTCCGGTGGACGGCGGACCGAGCCGGCGGCTGCCGTACGGCTGGGTGGGTGACGTCGCGGTCGGCCCGGACGGTGGGGTGCTGCTGTCGTCGTACTTCTGGACCGAGCCGGCCCGATGGAAGCGGTACCGCGGCGGCACCGCCAGCCAGCTCTGGCTTGACCTGGACGGCTCCGGGGTCTTCCGGCGGACCTTCGCCGACCTGACGTCGAGCCTCGCGTTCCCCGTGTGGACGACCGGCGCCGACGGGCGGCAGCGGATCGCCTTCTGCTCCGACCACGAGGGCCGCGGCCAGCTGTACAGCGCCGTGGTGGGCAAGCGGGCGCCCACGACGGCGCGCCTGGCTCGCCGGACCGACGGCGACCACTACGCCCGGCATGCCAGCAGCGACGGCCGGCAGGTCGTCTACTGCGCCGGCGGCGAGCTGTACCTGCTGGACTCCCTCGACGACGCCGTCGAGCCGCGCCCGATCGACCTCCGGCTCGGCGGCGCCCGGCCATTGCTGCGTCCGCAGCGCGTCAAGGCCGGCAGCTCCCTCGGCACGATCCGCCCCGACCGCACCGGGCGAGCGTCCGCCGTGGAGTCCCGCGGAACGGTCAGCTGGGTGAGCCACCGTGGCGGGCCGGTGCGTGCCCTCGCGGCGGGATCGGCTGTACGCCGGCGGCTTCCCGTCGTCCTCGACGACGCCAGGGTGGCCTGGGTAAGCGACGTCGACGGTGACGACGCCCTCGAGATCCTCGACCTCGACGCGCCGGACGCCTCTCCCCGGACGCTGGTCGCCGCCGGACGTCTCGGGCGGGTCCTGGAGGTGGCGGGCTCCCCCGACGGTCGCCGCATCGCCCTGAGCACCCACGACGGCCGGATCCTCGTCTGCGCAGTGCCCTCCGGGCGGGTCACACGTGCGGTCGCACCCCGCGAGGTCGACTCGACCACGGGGGACATGTCCGGCCTGGCGTTCTCACCGGACTCGCGCTGGCTCGCCTGGTCGGCGTCCGGCCCCGGACCGTGGGAGGAGCCGGGACCTCGCCCCCTGCGGCAGATCAAGCTGGCCGACCTCGACGACCGCCGGGTGATCGAGGTGACGCCGCTGCGGTTCACCGACACGAACCCCGTGTTCACCCCCGACGGCAAGCACCTGGTGTTTCTGTCCGTCCGCAGCCTCGACCCGGTGTACGACTCGTTCTCGTTCGATCTGTCGTTCCCGGCTGGATGCCGGCCGCACCTGGTGGGGCTGGCCGCGGAGACGCCCTCGCCGTTCGACCCCGTGGTGGGAGGTCGTCCGCTCGAGCCTCCTGCACCCGAACAGGCCGCGATGACGGCGGTGGCCGATGCGGTCGTGGAGCCGGGGGAGCCCTCGACGGCCTCCCAGCCTCCGCGCAGGCCGACGCCACCTCGCACCACCGTTGATGCCGAGGATCTCGACCAACGCGTCGTGCCGGTACCGGTTGAGGCTGGGCGCTACTCCGGCCTGGCGGCGACCAAGCACGGTCTCGTCTGGCTCCGGGAGCCGCTGCGGGGAGAGCTGGGTGCGAACCGGGCGACCGTGGACGCAGAGCCGGAGCGCGCGCGGGTCGAGCACTTCGACCTTCGCACCTGCCGGTTGTCCACGGTGGTCGCGACAGCTGACCGGGTGGCCGTCACCGGTGACGGCAGCCGGCTCGTCGTCGTCGACAAGGACCGGCTGAGCGTGGTCCCGAGCGACAAGCCTGCTCCCAAGGAGGGCGACGACGAGGACGTCGTGCTGGTCGACCTGGACCGGCTGCGGGTGGAGGTCGACCCGCCCGCGGAGTGGCGGCAGATGCTCGACGAGACGTGGCGGCTGATGCGCGACCACTTCTGGCGCGAGGACATGGGCGGCGTCGACTGGCGCGCCGCCAGGGACAGGTACGAGCCGGTCCTGGACCGCCTGGGATCGCACGACGACCTGATCGACGTGATCTGGGAGATGCAGGGCGAGCTGGGCAGCTCCCACGCCTACGCGATCCCGCCGCAGGAGCGGGAGGATGCGGAGCGCCGTCAGGGGCTGCTCGGCGCCGACCTGGAGTTCAGCGGCGAGGAGTGGCGGATCACGCGGATCGTTCCGGGCGACTCCTCGAACCCCAACGCGCGATCCCCGCTGCTCGCACCGGGCATCGCCGCGCGGGCCGGGGACGAGATCGTCGCCGTGGACGGCCGGCGCACCAGCCGCACGCAGAGCCCGATGTCGCTGCTGGCAGGTACCGCCGGCCAACCGGTCGAGCTCACCTTGCGGGCGCGCGGGCGTGGGCGCGGCGATCTGCGGCGGGTGGTGGTCGTGCCGCTGGCCGAGGAGTTCCCGCTGCGGTACCAGGACTGGGTCAGGGACCGCCGAGAGTACGTGCACGCGAGGACCGACGGCACGATCGGCTACCTCCACGTACCGGACATGATGTCGCTGGGCTGGGCACAGCTGCACCGCGACCTGCGTCCGGAGATGTCTCGCGACGGGTTGATCGTCGACGTCCGCGGCAACGGCGGCGGGCACACATCACAGCTGGTGCTCGAGAAGCTCGCGCGAACGGTCATCGGCTGGGACGTCGTCCGCGGGTACTCGCCCGAGTCGTACCCCAGCGACGCCCGACGCGGACCGATGGTGGCGATCGCCGACATGTTCGCAGGTTCCGACGGCGACATCATCACTGCGGCGATCCAGTCCCTCGAACTCGGACCGGTGGTCGGTACGCGTACCTGGGGCGGCGTGATCGGGATCGACGGCCGGTACACGCTCGTCGACGGCACCATGGTGACGCAGCCGCGGTACTCGTTCTGGTTCGAGAAGTTCGGCTGGGGGGTCGAGAACCATGGCGTCGACCCCGACATCGAGGTGCCCGTGACCCCACAGGACCGCGCCGCCGGCAACGACGTACAGCTCGACCGGGCGTTGGCGGAGATCCAGCGGCTACTGAAACGCACCCCGCCGGTGAAGCCGCCCACGATCCCCGACCTGCCGGGCGGCGGCACCTGAGCCCCGCGTCGGAGTTGGACACGGTTGTCGGCGCGTGCGACTAGCGTCGACTTCTATGCCGCTCCCGAGCTTCTCCGCAGGTGACCGCGTCAGGCCACCGTTGCGCGCCGACGAAGCGACCACGCTGCGCGCCTTCCTCGACTACCACCGCGACACACTGCGGTGGAAGTGTGCCGGCCTCAACCAGGAGCAGCTGGCCCAAGCAATGCCGCCGACCGACATGGCGCTCGGAGGGCTGATGAAGCATCTGGCGCTGGTGGAGTCCGACTGGTTCGAGGACACCTTCGCCGGCGGGTCGCCGATGTCACCCTTCGACACCGTGGACTGGGAGGCAGACCCCGACTGGGAATGGCACACGGCTCCGGACGACACCCCCGAGGAGCTCTTCTCGCTCTTCGACGAGGCCGTGCGTCGCGCCGATGCCGTCATCGACAAAGCCCTCGCCGGCCCCGGGCTCGACGCCGACTCACAGAAGACGGACCACCGCGAGGGCACGCCGTTCAGCCTGCGCCGGATCCTCGTCCACATGATCGAGGAGTACGCCCGACACAACGGTCACGCCGACCTGATCCGCCAGAGCATCGACGGCGCGACGGGGGAGTGACCGCCACCGACCCGCTTTTCTCGGCTCGATGCGGGCGTGCGGAGGTTCTGTCACGACGACAGCCGGTACGCAACGGGGTCGAAAGACCTCACATTGCACGGCGTGCCGCCGAGCATCCTCCAGGACAACTCGTACCACCGCACTGTGATCGGCGGGCGGGGACGCCGGCAACGGAGACGCCGGGGTGGTGCACCCGCGGTACCTTGCGGCCACGACTCAGCGCATCAATCATGGGGCCATGCAGTCAGGTGCGAGCGCCGGGGTCGTCGAGCTCGACGAGCTGTCGATCACCGTGGTCGTCGACAACGCCACCGACATGCTGTCATCTGTCCCGGACGGCTTGCCGCAGTCTTCGGAGTCAGCCCACCTGCTGCTCGGCGGCGGCGCGACCCTCGGGGCGCACGACGGCCACGAGATGGTGGCTGTGTTCGAGCAGTTGTGTCTTGCCTGCCACGGGTTCTCGGCGCTCGCCCGAGGGCGGCGAGGTGACGACACGGCCACCGTCTTGTTCGACGTGGGCCCCTCCGCCGACGTGTGGTTGACCAATGCGGTCCGGCTGGGCATCGACCTGTCCGACATCGACGTGCTCTTCGGCTCGCACTGGCACGCCGACCACACGGGAGGCATGCCGACAGTGGTCGGCGCGATCGCAGCGGCACGCGACCGTGCGGGCCGCCAGCCTCTCCTCGTCGACCTGCATCCCGACCGACCCGACCAACGGGGGATCCTCACACCGCTCGGCAGGTTCGCGATGCTGCCACCCGAGCCCACCTTTGCCGAGATCGAGGCAGCGGGCGGCCAGATCGCCCGGCATGCGGACGTCCACGACGTCGCCGGAGGGCTGTTCCTCTCGAGCGGGCTCATTCCACGTACGACCGACTACGAGACCGGCCTCCCGGGCCACTACACCTGGCTCGATGGCCGAGCCGCACCTGACCCGGTGCTGCGCGACGAACGCTTCCTGGCAGCGCGGGTACGTGGCCGAGGCACAACCGTCTTCTCTGCCTGCTCCCACGCCGGCATCGTCAACGTCGGACTCGAGGCCCGCCGCCTCGTTCCGCACTTGCCTGTCGACCTTCTGCTCGGCGGGTACCACCTGGCAGGAGCCTCTGTCGAGGACCGGATCAGCGTTACGGTCACAGATCTCGCGGACCTCGTGTCACCACGTATCGTCTCGCCCGGCCACTGCTCCGGCTGGCGGGCCGCGAGCGCTCTCGTTGCGGCGTTCAGCCCCTCGCGGTACGCCTCCTGCGTCGTGGGAACCCGGTTCGTGCTGAAGGCGGAGCCGTGAGAAGCTGCCCGTCCGCACGAGAATGGAGTTGGTCCGTCAGGACCCCATGGGGTCCATCACCGGCATTGCGGGGTGGTGCGCCGGAACGGTGAGCGCGGGGAGCGCGTTCGGTGCCGCGATCACGAGCACGCCGAACGCGAGCAGGACGAGAGCAGTGCCGTACGTTGCGGCTCGGCGCCAGCGGATCGTCTTCTCGGCCGCGATGAGTCCGGCGACGACAGCCATCCAGATCGCACTCATGACCCCCAGGGCGAACAGCGACGCCATGAGAGCCCAGCAGCAGCCGACACACCAAGCGCCGTTCTTCGCTCCCATCTGAAGAGCGCCCTTCCAGCCGCCCCGCCACGAGCCCAGAAGGAAGCCGAGCGGGCTGCGGCACTTGCCAAGGCAGGCGTTCTTGAGTGGCGTCAACTCGTAGACGGCAGCCGCTATGAGAGTAGCGCCTGCGATCGGGCGTCCTGCCCGACCCCACTCCAGGACGCCGCCTGCCGCCTTGCTCGCGACCACGCCGATGGCAAAGGCGACCACTCCGGCTCCGGCCCAGGTGAGGAGGTAGCCACCGGTGAAGGCCATGGGCGCCAGCCGCGACCTGTTGCTCATGTGGAAGTACAGCGCGACCGTCGGAGCGACCGACGGGAACATCATCGCGGCCATCATGACCACCCAGACGCTCAGGAACCAGCCGAACGTGCCCAAGCCGGTCCAGGGGCCGTTGTCCATGCCGCGCATCTGCTCGACAGTCCACCACCAGCCGACACCGGCGAGGGCGAAGAGGGCGACGACGAGGCCTCCGTGAGCCCGACCCGCGGCGAAGGCGGGACGAAGGCCGGCGTCGGTGACCGCGTCCGCTGACCCGACCTGCGTCAGGCGACCCACGAGAAGTCCGACTTCGACAGTCCCGTCTTCCCCTCGAACTCGATGCCGAACGCGTTGATCCGTGAACGCTTCGCCTCCGCCATCGTCAGGTCGGAACCCGCCGGGTGGAACATTCCGGCGAACCTCACCGGCTCACCCGTCTCCACACCGAATGGAACGATGTCCTCGATCTCGAAGTCGATCACGTCGTCGATCCGGACGCGGTGCCGAAGCCCGTCGTCCTCCACCTCGATTGCCGCACGTTGAACGCCCAGCATCTCGCCGATCAGCGGAGCGAGCCCCGCCATCGGGCCGCCCAGCTGGCCGCTGAACACCTGGAGGAGCTTGTCGAACTGCGCCTCGGAGGCGGCGTCGTCGATGAACACCCCCACCCTCCAGTTGCCGTCGGTCATCACCTTCGGCGTGTCGGCTATGAGCGCGACCTTGCGTCCCGAGACATCGGTGTCCTCGACGGTTCCGTCCATTATGTTGAAGACCAGGGTCACGCGACAGAAGTCGTACGTGGCCCCGTGGGAGAAGGACAAGTTGCACGGGCACATCAACTCGCACGAACAGGTCTCGACGTAGCTACCACTCAGGTTCCAGGCCATGGGTCCTCCTCGCTCCGGATGCCAAGTGTCCCGCCAGCCCTTGGGAATCGTCAACGCCAACGGACGATCGTTGGGCCAGCTGGCGTAAGGGGTCCGGAACCTCCCTTCCGGAAACCGTCGATGTGCCTGGCGTGAAGCGGCCTCTAGCTCTCGTGCGCCGGTTGCGTCGGTGGCGAAGGCAGTTCAACAGTGGCGCTCAGCCCCCCAGCGCCGCGAGGGGTGAGAGTCAGGGTTCCGTCGTGTGCCCGGGCGATGCTGCTGACGATGGCGAGGCCGAGACCGACACCTGCGTGGTCGGTGCGGATCCGTTGGGTGCCGCGCTGAAATGGCTCGCTGAGGGTCGAGACCAGCTGTGGACTGAGCTTCTCGCCGGTGTTCTCGACGCGGAGCATGCCGACATTGCGCTGAACGCCGGTCGTGACCCACACCATGCCGTGTTCGGTCAGGTTGTGGACGATCGCGTTGTGGACGAGGTTCGTTGTCATCTGCAGCAGGAGCGGGTGCGAGCCGATTGCGGGAGTCAAGCAGCCGGCAGTCTCAATTGCTACGCCGAGTCTGTCTGCGAGGGGGAGGAGTGTCTCGATGGCTTCTTCCGCGAGCAGGGACAGGTCGAGGTGTTCTCGGGTGAAGGACCCTTGTTCGGCGTGGCCGAGGAGGAGCAGTGCCTCCGTAAGGTCGATCGCCCGGGTGTTGACGAAGTGGAGGCGCTCGAGGAGCTCTCCGGTGTCGCGGTTCGGATCTTTGCGGGCGACGTCGAGAAGTGTCTGCGTGATCGCCAGCGGCGTGCGCAACTCGTGGGAGGCGTTGGCGGCGAATCTCTGCTGCTCGGCGGAGTGTGCTTCGAGCTGCGCGAGCATGATGTCGAAGGCGTCGGCGAGTTCGCGGAACTCATCCCTGCGGCCCGGTAGCTGAATTCGGTGGGAGAGCGATCCGCTGCCGACCGTGCGCGTGGCGTCGGCGATGCGGCGTAGCGGCGCCAGCATGCTCCCGGCGAGAATCCACCCCCCCACGACGCCGAGCACGAGTAGGAATCCCAGCACGATCGCCGCCTTGGGCGCGAAAGCGCGCCAGAGGTCGGACCGGCCGGGAATGAACAGACGTGGAGGGGGTCCGAGGGCGTTGCCGGGTGCGCGACGCCCGCCCACTGCGATGGCGTGGTCCGGCACGTACCGCAGAAGGAACACCCACACGACCGCGATGAGTAGGGCCCCGGCGACCATGAGGAAGCAGGCGTAGCTGAGGGTCAGCTTGAGGCGGACGCTCATCCCCGGGGCTCTGTCCATGGCCTGCTACGTCACGTCCGGCCGCGGGTAGTCGATGCGGTAGCCGACGCCAGGCACGGTTGCGATGATCCAGGGTGCTCCGAGCCGCTTGCGCAGTGCCGACACCGTGATGCGCACGGCGTTGGTGAACGGGTCGGCATTCTCGTCCCAGGCTCGTTCGAGAAGCTCTTCGGCGCTGACGACACCGCCTTCGGCAGCGACGAGCACTTCGAGCACCGCGAACTGCTTCCGCGTGAGAGCGATGTAACGGCCTTCGCGGTAGACCTCGCGCCGGAAGGGGTCCAGCCGTAGGCCGGCGATCTCACGCACAGGCGGCCGGTTGTGGGCGCGCCGGCGATCCAGTGCTCGGAGGCGGAGCACGAGTTCCCGCAGTTGGAAAGGCTTGGTGAGGTAGTCGTCGGCTCCGAGCTCGAACCCGGTGGCCTTGTCGCCGATCCGGTCGGCGGCGGTGAGCATGATGATCGGCATGCCGCTGCCCGAGGCCACGATGCCTCTCGCGATCTCGTCGCCCGACGTTCCGGGGACGTCGCGGTCGAGCACTGCGATGTCGTAGGCGTTGATGCTCAGCAACTCCACCGCCGTGTCACCGTCACCGGCGATGTCGGCGGCGATCGCTTCCAGGCGTAGGCCATCGCGGATGGCTTCTGCCATGTAGGGCTCGTCCTCGACGACCAACACGCGCATATGAGGTCGATGGTACGAGCCGGCGCATATCGTCGGCGTATCCAGAACCGCAGACATGCCGGCAACATCTCATTGCCTTGACTGGGAGGCATGTCCTACAGCCGATCAGCAGGAAAATCGTGGCAGCGAGGTCGATCGACTCTCACCGCCCTCGTGGTCGCCGCCGCGACCCTGATAGCTGTCTTCGGTTGCCGTCCGCTGACGGGCTCGTCGTCGCGAGCATTACCCAGCGCCACGCCGTCCACGTACGCATCTCAGCACTTCGTCCGCGGCGACATCCCGCGCGAACCTGGTCGACGTCCGGGCGGCGGTCGGCTTGGGCTGGGCGTCGCTGACGGTGCGATCCCGAATGGAGTCACCGTCTTCGACGACAACTATCCGGGTGTGACCAGGCTCGACCCAGCCCTCCTCGCCGCACTTCGCAGGGCCGCAACGGCTGCGAGAGACGACGACGGTGTCCTGTTGTACGTCAACAGCGGCTGGCGGTCAGCGGCATACCAGGAGCAACTGCTCGATCAGGCCGTCTCGAAGTACGGCTCGAGATCAGAAGCTGCGCGTTGGGTGTCGACTCCTGGCACGTCGGCTCACGTGTCGGGGGACGCGGTCGACATCGGACCCTCCGATGCCACGGCGTGGTTGTCCGAGCACGGTGCCGCTTACGGGCTGTGCCAGATCTACGGCAACGAACCTTGGCATTACGAGCTACGCACCAACGCCGCCCAGCACGGTTGCCCTCCGATGTACGCCGACCCCACCCACGATCCGAGGATGCAGCGGTGACCGGCACGATCGGCACGACGCGACGCGACGCGCCGACACGACGACCACGCGCAGGAGATAGCGGGCGAGGGCCTTCACCTCATCGACGAGCCGCTGCCCAGACTGTCGTGGCCCAAGGACCCGCCGGTCTCCATCGATCGGATCTCGCCTTCTGTCAGCGGATGAGCGAACAGGAACCCCTGCCCGAAATCGCAGCCGATCTCCCGCAAGGCGTCCCACTGCTGCACGTGTTCGATCCCTTCGGCCACGGTCTGCAGCCGCAAAGTGTGGCCCAACTGGACGATCGCCCTCACGAAGGCATACGTGTCGTCCGACCGCCCGCCGAGGTCGTCGACGAAGGACTTGTCGATCTTCAGAGCGTCTACGGGGAAGCGCCTCAGGTAGCTCAACGACGAATAGCCGGTCCCGAAGTCGTCGATGGAGATCTGGACCCCGAGATCCTTCAATGCACGCAGCCGGTCGAGCGACTCGACGGTGTCGCTCATCAGCACCGACTCGGTGATCTCCAGCATCAGCCTGTCCGGCTCCAGGCCGCTGCGCTGGAGGGCCCCGCGCACATCGTCGACCACGGCCGTGGTCTGCAACTGCCGTCCGGAGAGGTTGACGCTCATCTTCGGGATCGCGACACCGTCGACCTGCCACGCCACGGCCTGCAGACAGGCTGCGTCCAGAACCCAGCGCCCGATCGGCTCGATCAGCCCGGTCTCCTC
>JAWWPH010000363.1:0-5944 GCA_033850875.1 Nocardioidaceae bacterium
ACCGCCGACGGTGCTGCGTGACGGGCGCTACGGCCGCGGCATGTGCCAACGCTGGGTCGACGTCGAACACGACCACGAGCTGGTCGACGTGGTAGGCGACGACTTCTCGGAGCCCGGTTGGATCGCCGTCTTGCAGGCCGAGGACCGCAACGGCAGCCCGGTCCTGCTCGTGCATCGAGACGACGACCGGCTCCGCGACATGGCGGTGTTCGACGTCGTCGTGAACAACGCCGACCGCAAGGGCGGGCACGTCCTCGCCGCGCCGACCGGTGAGCTGTACGGCTGCGACCACGGCGTCTGCTTCCACGAGGACCCCAAGCTGCGGACGGTCCTGTGGGGCTGGGCCGACGAGCCGCTGCGCGCCGTCGACGTCGAGCGGCTGCAGGAGCTGGGCGACGCCCTCGACCTCGGGCTCGACGACGAGCTCTCCGCCCTGCTGAACGGATCGGAGCTGCGGGCGCTGCGCCGGCGCGTCGACGCCTTGCTGACCACGTCGCGGATGCCGGTACCCGAGGGGTCTTGGCCAGCGATACCGTGGCCGGCCTTCTGACCTCCCCGATAGGCTGACGGGCATGTACGCCTGGCCGGAGCCCCGCCTCTCATCGGTCGTCCGCGACCGTCTGGGCCCGGCACCGGAGCTGGCCCTGTACGACGCCCGGACCGGCGGCGTCGAGGTCACCACCCCGGGCGAGGAGGCCCGGATCTATGTCTGCGGGATCACGCCGTACGACGCCACGCATATGGGCCACGCGGCCACCTACGTGGCATTCGACCTGGTGATCCGGGCGTGGCGGGAGGCCGGGCACCGCGTCCGGTACGTCCAGAACGTGACCGACGTCGACGACCCGCTGCTCGAGCGCGCCGCGGCGAGGGGAGAGGACTGGCGGGCCCTGGCTGACCGGGAGATTCAGCTCTTCCGCGATGACATGAGCGCGCTGGCGGTGATCCCGCCGGACGTCTACGCGGGCGCCGTCGAGACGATTCCACTGGTCGTGGACCTCATCGAGCGCCTGCGGGACAAGGGCGCGGTGTACCCGGTCGACGGCGACCTGTACTTCGCCGTGCACAGCGACCCGGCCTTCGGGCGGGTGTCGGGACTCGACCGTGAGGAGATGCTCGCGGTGTTCGCCGACCGTGGGGGAGACCCGGATCGGCCCGGAAAGCGCGACCCGCTGGACTGCCTGCTCTGGCAGCAGGAGCGCCCCGGGGAGCCGAGCTGGGACAGCGAGCTCGGCCGGGGTCGACCGGGGTGGCACATCGAGTGCGCCGCGATCGTGCTGCACTTCCTCGGCTCCCGCATCGACATCGAGGGCGGCGGCTCCGACCTCTCCTTCCCGCACCACGAGATGTCGGCGGGTGAGGCGCAGGTCGTGGAGGACGGGGTCCCCTTCGCGAAGGCGTACGCGCATGCCGGGATGGTGGGGCTCGACGGCCACAAGATGTCGAAGTCGCGGGGAAACCTCGTTCTCGTGTCGCGGCTGCGCGCCGAGGGTGTCGACCCGCGTGCCATCCGGCTCACGCTGCTGGCACAGCACTACCGGTCCGACTGGGAGTGGAGCGACGACCTGCTGGCGTCGGGGGAGGAGCGCCTGAAGCGCTGGACGGAGGCCGTCGAGACCGGTGGACCCGACGCCGCGGCGACGGTGGAGACGGTCCGTGCCAGCATGGCCGACGACCTCGACGCGCCGCGGGCGCTGGCAGCGGTGGACGCCTGGGCCTCCTCCGGCGGTCCGCCCGTCGAGGGCGCCGGCCGCCTGGTGGCCGACGTCCTCGAGGCTTCTCTCGGCGTAAGCCTCTGACGGCCCGCTGACATCGGTGGCCCACAGCACGCTGCGCGCTCTGGAGTGCTCACGCTGCGGTGAGCACTACGACGCCGACCGCACGCAGGGCCTGTGCGCGTGTGGGGCGCCGCTGCTGGCGCGCTACGACATCGAGGGTGCGGCTCGAACGCTCTCACGCGAGGGCGTCGCCGGCCGGCCGGCGACCTTGTGGCGCTACCACGAGCTGCTGCCGGTGCGCGACCCCCGCTATGTGGTCTGCCTGGGGGAGGGGATGACTCCGCTGTTGCACCTGCCCCGGCTCGGTGCCGCCTACGGGCTCGACCGATTGCTGGTGAAGGACGAGGGATTGCTGCCGACCGGCAGCTTCAAGGCGCGCGGCGCCGCGGTCGGCGTGTCGAGGGCAGCGGAGCTCGGCGCGACCGGTGTGGCGATGCCGACCAACGGCAACGCGGGTGCCGCCTGGTCGGTGTATGCCGCCCGCGCCGGCATCCGGAGCCTGGTCGCCATGCCGGTCGGGGCCCCGGACATCACCCGCCGTGAATGCCTGGCCGCCGGCGCGGAGCTGTACCTCGTGGACGGCCACATCGGGCAGTGCGGCCAGCTGATCGCGGCTGCGGTGTCGCGTCGCGGCGGCTACCAGGAGGTGTCCACGCTCAAGGAGCCCTACCGCATCGAGGGCAAGAAGACCATGGGGCTGGAGATCGTGGAACAGCTCGGCTGGCGGGTCCCCGACGTGATCGTGTACCCCACCGGTGGTGGCGTCGGCCTGATCGGCATCTACAAGGCCCTGCTCGAGCTGCAGGAGCTCGGGTGGATCGGCGACCGGCTGCCGCGGCTCGTCGCGGTCCAGTCGACCGGCTGCGCGCCCGTCGTGAAGGCGTACGACGACGGCGCCGACGAGTGCGCACCCTGGCCAGACCCCGACACGGTCGCCTTCGGCATCAACGTGCCGAAGCCCCTCGGCGACTTCTTGATCCTGCAGGCGGTGCGCGCCACCCAGGGCACCGCGGTGGCCGTCGACGACGCCGACACGCTACGCGAGGTCCGCCGGTGCGCCTCGCTGGAAGGGTTGTTCGTGTGTCCCGAGGGGGCGGCAGCGCTCGCAGCGGTCGCAGACCTGCGCGCGTCGGGGTGGATCTCGGCCACCGACGAGGTGGTGGTGCTCAACACCGGTACGGGGCTCATCTACCCGGACACGGTCGGCAACGAGGCGCCGGTGCTGCAGCCGACCGACGAGATCCCGGCGTGAGCGGCGTCAGCTGTCGTCGGCGCGCCGCTTGAGGTAGCGCTCGAACTCCCGCGCGATGGCGTCGCCCGAGGCCTCCGGGAGGTCGGCGGTGTCGCGCTCCTCCTCCAGCGAGCGCACGTAGTCGGCGACGTCGGAGTCGTCGGAGGCGAGCTCGTCGACGCCGCGCTCCCAGGCCTTGGCCTCCTCGGGGAGCCCCCGCATGTCGATCGGGACGCCCACGAGGTCCTCGAGCTGCCCCAGCAGGGCCAGCGTCGCCTTCGGAGCCGGCGCCTGGGCGACGTAGTGCGGCACGGCGGCCCAGTAGGACATCGTCTCGAGGCCCCGTCGGTGCGACGCCTCCTGGATCACGCCGACGATTCCGGTCGGGCCGGTGTAGCGCGACGGCTCCAGCCCGAACCGCTCGGCGAGCTCGGGATCCGACGAGATCCCGTTGACGGGGACGGGCCGGGTGTGCGGGACGTCGGCCAGCAGCGCCCCCAGCGTCACCAGGGTGGTGGCGCCGATGCCGGTGAGGTAGTCGAGCATCTCGTCGCAGAACGCCCGCCACCGCAGGTTCGGCTCGATCCCGGTCACCAGCAGCACGTCGCGGTCGGCCGGGCCGGCCTGGCAGTGCCAGATGCTGGTGGTGCGCCACGACAGCTCGCGGCCGCCCTCGGAGTTGAAGCCGACGTGCGGCCGGTTGACCTGGAAGTCGTAGTAGTCCTCCGGGTCGATCGAGGCGAGCAGGGTGGCCCTCCAGCCGACGAGCAGATGCGAGACGGCCTCGCTCGCAGCCTCGCCCGCGTCGTTCCAGCCCTCGAACGCGGCGATGACCAGTGCGTTGTCGAACTGCTTGTCGGCCTCGATGTCGATCACGTGACCAGCCTACGGCTCCACCCGGGCGCGAGCCGTGCTCGCTAGGCTGCCGACATGGCCGCATCTTCGGGATCCCTGCGTCGGGCCCTGACCGAGCGAGTGATCGTCGCCGACGGCGCGATGGGAACGATGCTGCAGCAGCAGGACCTGACCCTCGACGACTTCGACGGGCTCGAGGGATGCAACGAGATCCTCAACGTGACCCGGCCCGACGTCGTACGCCACGTGCACGACTCCTACTTCGCAGTCGGCGCCGACTGCGTCGAGACCAACACCTTCGGCGCCAACCACGCCAACCTGGGCGAGTACGACATCAGCCACCGGATCTACGAGCTCGCCCGCGCCGGTGCCGCCATCGCGCGGGAGGCGGCCGACGCGTGGTCCACGCCACAGCGCCCCCGCTGGGTGCTGGGCTCGGTCGGGCCCGGCACCAAGCTGCCGACTCTCGGCCACGTCGAGTTCGCGACCCTGCGCGACGCGTACGCCGAGCAGACCCGCGGCATGCTCGACGGCGGCGTCGACGCGGTGCTGGTCGAGACCGCCCAGGACCTGCTGCAGGCGAAGGCCGCGGTCATCGGGGCCAAGCGCGCCATCGCCGCGGCCGGCGGGGGCGTGGACGTGCCGGTGATCGTCGACGTGACCGTCGAGACGACGGGGACCATGCTCCTGGGCACCGAGATCGGAGCGGCGCTGACCGCTCTCGAGCCGCTCGGCATCGACGTGATCGGCCTGAACTGTGCCACCGGCCCGGCCGAGATGAGCGAGCACCTGCGCTACCTGGCCCGCCACGCCGCCGCGGCGGTCGCGTGCATGCCCAACGCCGGGCTGCCCCAGCTCACCTCCGCGGGCGCCTCATACCCGCTCACGCCCGTTCAGCTCGCCGACGCACACGAGACCTTCTGCCGCGAGTTCGGGCTGACGCTGGTCGGCGGATGCTGCGGTACCACACCGGAGCACATCCGCCAGGTCGTGGAGCGGGTCGGGGGCCGGGAGCCTGCGCCGCGCAGGCCGCGCCGCGAGGCCGGCGCGGCATCGCTGTACGCGCACGTGCCGTTCCGGCAGGACACGTCGTACCTGTCGATCGGGGAGCGCACCAACGCCAACGGCAGCAGGGCGTTCCGCGACGCCATGCTGGACGACCGCTGGGACGACTGCGTCGAGATCGCGCGTGGTCAGATCCGTGACGGCGCGCACCTGCTCGACCTGTGCGTCGACTACGTGGGAAGGGACGGCGTCGCCGACATGCGCAGGGCAGCCAAGCTCTTCGCGACGTCGTCCACCCTGCCGGTCGTGCTCGACTCGACCGAGCCGGAGGTGATCGCCGCAGGCCTCGAGGCGCTCGGCGGCCGGTGCGTGGTCAACTCCGTGAACTACGAGGACGGCGACGGTCCCGGCTCGCGCTTCGCACGGGTGATGCCGGTCGTCAAGGAGTTCGGCGCGGCGGTGATCGCGCTCACCATCGACGAGGAGGGCCAGGCCCGTACCGCCGAGTGGAAGGTCCGCGTCGCCGACCGGCTGATCGCCGACCTCACCACCCGGTGGGGCATGCACACCAGCGACATCATCGTCGACTGCCTGACGTTCCCGGTCGGCACCGGCCAGGAGGAGACCCGGCGCGACGGCCTCGAGACCATCGACGCGATCCGCGAGGTGAAGCGGCGCCATCCCGAGGTCCAGACCACCCTGGGGGTGTCGAACATCTCGTTCGGGCTCAACCCGGCCGCCCGCGTCGTCCTCAACTCGGTGTTCCTGCACGAGTGCGTCAAGGCCGGCCTCGACTCGGCCATCGTGCACACCGCCAAGATCCTGCCGCTGGCGCGGATACCCGACGAGCAGCGCCAGGTCGCGTACGACCTCGTGTACGACAGGCGGACCGACGACTACGACCCGCTGCAGAGGCTCCTCGAGATCTTCGCCGGCGTGTCCGCCGCGGACACGAAGGAGACCCGCGCCGCCGAGCTGGCGGCGCTGCCGTTGCCCGAACGGCTCTCGCGGCGGATCATCGACGGCGAGCGGCGCGGCCTCGAGGCCGACCGCGACGCGGCGCTCGAGCGCGGCC